>JANNCZ010000562.1:0-2494 GCA_031387185.1 Burkholderiales bacterium | reverse complement strand
CAATGTCACATCGGCACCAGCAGCACGTGCCGCGTCGGCCAGCGCATAGCCCATTTTGCCGGAGCTGTGATTGGTGATGACGCGCACCGGGTCAATTGGTTCGTGCGTCGGCCCGGCGGTGATGAGCACGCGCTTGCCGCTCAACAATTTGGGTGCAAACAAGGCCTCAATGCTCTGGAAGATTTCTTCCGGTTCGAGCATGCGGCCGTCACCGGTTTCACCGCAGGCCTGATCGCCACGGCCTGGGCCCAGCAAGGTGATGCCGTCGGCGCGCAGCTGCATCGCATTGCGTTGCGTCGCCGGGTTTTGCCACATCTCGACATTCATCGCCGGCGCCAGCAGCAATGGGCAAGCGGGCTGGCGCGCCACGATCATGGTCGAGAGCAGATCATCTGCGCGGCCATGCACCAGCTTGGCCATGAAGTCTGCAGTGGCCGGCACCACGACGATGGCGGCGGCCGGGCCCGGGTTGGCGCGCGTGAGTTCGATGTGCGCCATGTTGTTGGGGATCGAGGCATCCCACAAATCGGTGTAGACGCGGCGGCCGGAGAGCGCCTGGAAGGTGACGGCGCTGACGAAATGCTCTCCCGCCTGGGTCATCACCACGTCGACCACGATACCCGCCTTGACGCACAGACGCACCAGTTCACAGGCCTTGTAGGCGGCCACACCGCCAGTGACGCCGAGGACAATGCGCCTTTCAGTGTACGTTCCAGTCATGACCGGATCAATCGAGCTTGATGTTGTTCGCCTTCACAATCGGCTGCCACTTGGCTTTTTCATCACGGTGCGTGGCTCGGAAATCATCTGACGAGCCCGGCGCCGGCAATGCTCCCTGTGCCAGAAACTGTTGGGCGATGTCCGGCGATTGCAATGCGGCCACTGCTGCTGCGTGCAGACGCCTTTGCACATCAGCTGGCGTCGCACCCGGCGCAATCAGGCCGTACCAATTGTCCGACAGCACTTTTGGGTAACCCACTTCAGCGGTGGTCGGCACATCGGGCAGCATCGGTACGCGCTTTGCGCTGGTAATCGCCAGCGGCTTCAAGGCACCCGAGCGAATGTGCTGCAACACCGCCGGCACGTCGGCAATCGTGAGTTGCACCTGTCCGGCCAGCAAATCGATCACTGCCGGCCCAATGCCCTTGTAGGGCACATGCACGATGTCAACGCCGGCTTCAACCTTGAACAACTCGACCGCCAAGCGGATGATCGAACTCGCGCCTGCTGAACCGTAGTTGAGCTTGCCAGGATTGGCCTTTGCGTACGTGACGAGGTTGGCCGTGGTGTTGAATCCGAGTTTTGAATTTGCCACCAGCACTTCCGGCACGCGCACCACGAGAGTCAGGTGCGCGAGATCACGGTCGGAATCGAACGGCATCTTGTCGGTCATGAATTGCGCTGCCGACATGCCGGTGGCATTGCCCAAGCCCAGGGTGTAGCCGTCGGGCGCAGCCTTGGCCACTGCGTCAATGCCGATGATGCCGCCCGCGCCGCCACGATTTTCAATTGTGATCGGCTGCCCCAGTTGCGCCGTCATGCCCTGCGCGAGGATGCGCGCCATCGCATCGGCCGAGCCACCGGCCGCGAAGGGCACCACGATCCTGAGCGGCTTGGAAGGAAAGGTTTGCGCGAATGCCAGGCCGTGTGTGAGCGGCGCCATACACACTGCGACCAGCAACTTGATCAACATCCTCATGAGTATTTCCTCAACTTATCTTTTTGCATAGCGATAAAAGGCCGCAGGGTTATCGACCAGCACGGCCCGCAGCGCGGCGCTCGATGGCGCAATCTCGGCGAGCACATCGGTCAAGGCGCCGTCGTCTGGAATCGCATTCAGATTGGGATGCGGCCAATCGGTGCCCCAGAAGCAGCGGTCACCGAATTCGGCGACGAGTTTGGCCGCGAAGGGCACCGCGTCACGCCACGGCGGCGCTTGTTTGGAGTTGCGCTCTGAGCCGCTTACCTTCATGCGGAATTTGGTATCGCGCATCAACGCAAGCAGGGCGCGAAAGTCTTTGCCATCGATGCCTTGCGAGGGATCAATGCGCCCCTGGTGGTCGATCACCACCGGCACCGCCGAGCGCTTGAGGATCGGACCGAATTCGTGTACGGCGTCGCCGTGAAAGTGAATCTGCAAGTGCCAGCCGAGCGGCGCCAGGCGTGTGGTGAGCGCGATGACGTCCTCCGGGTTCGCACCCTTGCCCAGGTGCTGCATGAAATTGAAGCGCACGCCGCAAAAGCCCTGCGCGTCAAGGCGCTTGAGTTCGGCGTCGGAGACATCGACCGGTGCCAGGGCGATGCCGCAGTAGTCACCGCCCTTGTCGGCAATGGCATCGGCTGACGCACTGTTATCGAAGCCATGCGCCGCCGACTGCACGATCACGCAGCGCGTGATGCCGATGTGCGCGTGCATCGCAAACAACTTCTCTTTGGGCGCGTCGGCTGGTGTGTAGGGTGCCCGGGGGTCGTAGGCGAACTTGGCCGCCGGGCC
>JANNCZ010000499.1:0-11052 GCA_031387185.1 Burkholderiales bacterium | reverse complement strand
CATCTGGGCTACCGCAATCCCAAGCCGGTGGGCGCAATGGCGCCCGGCGCACGCCTGGCGGCGCTGGTGCTGACGCCACTGGAACTGATCACGAAGATCGCCGCGTTGGTGCCGCCGCCACGGGCGCACCGCCATCGCTACCATGGTGTGCTCGCGCCCAATGCACCGCTGCGCGCTGTGGTGACGGCGCTCGCTCCTGCCGCCGTCCCGCCAGCGCCGACTTTTGCGACCCGCGAAGCGCCCCGTCATCGCGCCATCGCCCGGTATCTGTGGGCCAGGCTGCTGGCGCGCATCTATGAAGCCCTGCCACTGCGTTGCCCGATCTGCCACAGTCAGATGCGCATCATCGCCTTCATCAACGATACCGGCACCGTGGGAAAAATTCTCAATCACATCGGCGAATCCACCCAGCCCCCGCGCATCGCGCCCGCGCGTGAGCCACCGCTGTGGGTGGCGGCGGCGGAACAGGCGGAGAACGATCGCGAGTGGGATTCGTCAGCCCAGAGCGCACCGGATACGCCCGGCGACGCGCTCGCGAAGACACTACTTGTGGCAGTCATAGTTGGCGCATGGCGCAAGCCCGCGTCTTCGGTTAAGGAAGGAGCATGAGACCGAGTTGATACTGGAGTGTTTCTGTTAGGAGCCGGTCACAAAACGGGCATAGCCAAGCAGATAGAAGACTTTAACCCTAAGGAGCCGGAATTGATTGCTTGGAATCTCAGTGATGGCCAAGTTCCTTAGGAGTAGCCAACATTTACTTCGAGCAGACAACAGGCTGCTGATAGTCCAAGAATCCAGGATGCGATGCCTGCATGAACTCCTTCGGCTGGTCACTTCGTCTCCGACAGTTTGTTGCAGCGAGCGAGATTTCAGCAAGCGACAAGTCTGAAACCGTTGGTAGGAGATGGTCTACGTGGCATATTGCGACATTAAACCGTTGGTGGAAGCGGGTTTCAGAGGTACCACCGTAACCTAATCGACAATCGCCTGATTGACGATCGCATTCACCACGTAGCGGTAGTGCCAGCGGATCGGCACGGGCGTTTGCGCCATGAAGACCACCACCAGTTGCTCTTTCGGGCCGGCCCACCAATTGGCGCCATAGGCGCCGGGCCAGGAAAAACTGCCGGCCGATCCCGCTGTGCGCACGATGCCGGGCGTGGTCTGCACCGCGAGGCCCTAAGCCGAAGCCCCTGTCGGCGCGCGTCAGGCCACTGCTTCTGCCGCAGTCGATGCAAGTTTTGCCTTGAGCAGGCGATGCTGAATCTTGCCCGTGGCCGTGCGCGGCATTTCTGCATCAGCGATGAAGCTTACGGATGTCGGGCACTTGAAACCGGCGAGCCGCTGCTTGCACCATTCCCGCACTTCCTCAAGCGTTGAAGTCTGACCTTCCTGCAACACCAGTACGGCGTGCACGGTTTCTCCCCACTTCGGATGCGCGGCGCCGATGACGGCGGCATCCTTCACTTTCGGCAGCGCAGCGAGCACGCTTTCGACCTCGGACGGGTACACGTTTTCGCCACCGCTGATGATCATGTTGCTCTTGCGGTCCACCAGCCAGATGTAGCCGTCGGCGTCGCGCCGGGCCATGTCGCCTACCGAACTCCAGTCGCCACAAAAGGCTTCGGCGGTCTTCCCGGGGTTGTTCCAGTAGCCGTCGAACACGTAGGCGGTGCGCGCGTAAAGCTCGCCCACCGCGCCGTCCGGCACCTCGCAACCGCTTTCGTCGAGGATGCGAATTGGCCCGCTGCCGGCCCATTCGCGCCCGACGGAGCCCAAGCGCTCGATCTGTTCATGTGGCCGCAGCAAAGTGACCCAGCCATGCTCGGTCGAGCCATACAACTCGTAGAGCTTGCCGTTGGGGAACTGATCGAGGATGGCCAGCTTGGTGTCCTTGCGTACCGGCGCCGAAGAGATCAGCAGCTTGCCCACACTGCCCACGTCGTATTGGTTTTTCACTGCGGCGGGCAGCGACAGCAGCATGATGTAGTGCGTCGGCACCAGCGAGGTGAACGTGACCCGCTCGCGGGCCAGCGTCGCCAGCAGCGCTTCGGCATCGAAGCTGCGACGGTCATCCACAATGCAGGTGGCGCCCAGGTGAATGAAGGTGGTGCCGAAATACAGCGAGTTCGCATGGCACAGCGGCATCACCAGGAGGCCGGTGTCGTCGCGGGTGAATTCCATCTCCAGGGCGGTGGCGAGGGCGATCAGGCTGCCGCCGCCGTGGCTGCGCATGACGCCCTTGGGACGGCCCGTGGTGCCCGAGGTGTACATCAGCGCACACAGGTCATTCTGGTGTACGGCCTCGAACCTTGCTGATGGGCTGCCGGAGGCCACGACGTCTTCGTAGGCCACCCATGCCGCGGACGGCGCAGCACCGAGGACCACGAAGCGGCCGGCGCATGCGGGAATCTCGCTGCGGATCGTGTCCACGGTGGCGCAGAACTCGGTACCCGCGATCATCGCCGCTGCCGCAGCATCGTGCGCGATGTAAGCGATTTCGGCGGCGGTGAGCCGGAAGTTGACCGGCACCGCAACCAGACCACAGCGGGCAAGCGCTACGTAGATTTCCATCCACTCCAGGCTGTTGTAGGCCAGCACGGCCACGCGGTCGCCCTTGCGCAAGCCGAGGGACAGTAGTCCGGTGGCCAGGCGCGAGGCGCGTTCACTCCACTCGGCGTAGGTGAGGGAGCGTCGCGAGTCGCGCGCGCCGGTCTTGCGCGGCGTGAGCCGGGCATGGGTGGCCAGTGCATCGGAAATGGTGAGCAGTTTGGTCATGACAGGTTTCTTTGGAGCCGGTGTCGTTGGCTGAATTATGTTGAACTCTGAATTCAGAATACAATATAATAGCGCCAATCGCGGTGTTTGCAAAGTGCCGCACCCCAGAAAATGCCGTCCTTCAGAAACAGCCGTCCTTCGCGCACATCGCCACCGCTCAGCAAACACCGCCGTTCCACCAGGAGACGCCCCATGCCGGTCCAACCCATCAGCGAGCACTCTTCCGCCGCCGTCATCGCGCGCTTCCTCAAGCAGCGCGGCGTCCAGCGCGTCTACGCCCTGTGCGGCGGCCACATCATGCCGGTCTGGATGCGGCTCGATGCCGAAGGCATTCGCATTGTCGATGTGCGCGATGAGCGCGCTGCCGTGTACATGGCACATGCCGAAGCGCAGTTGACCGGCGGCTTCGGCGTGGCGCTGGTCACGGCCGGGCCGGGCGTGACCAACGCGATGACGGGCATCGCCAATGCCCATGCGGCGCGCACGCCGGTGCTGGTGTTGTCGGGGGTGCCGCCGCGCCCGCAGGAGAATCGCGGTGCCCTGCAAGACATGGTGCATACGGACCTGGTGCGCTCCATCACGCGCTACGCCCGTACCGTGCGCGAGCCGGCGCTGGTGTTGCAGGAGCTCGACCGGGCCGTCTCGCACGCCATGGGGCAGGGCGGAGACCCGGGCCCGGTGTACCTGGATTTTCCGGTCGACACGCTGCGCGCCGAAGTGCCGCAGGCGGTGCAGTTGCCCGAACACTTTCAGTCGCGGCCGGCGCCGCGCATGGCGCCCGAAGCGGCGGCCGTGCAGGCGGCGGTGGATCTCTTGTGGTCGGCCAAGCGCCCCCTGTTCATCACCGGGCGCGGGGCGCAGGGTGCCGGTGCGCCCCTGGCGGCCCTGCTCACGCGCCTCAACGCGGCCTATCTTGATACCGGCGAGAGCCGCGGCCTGATCGCAGAGAGCCACCCCTCGGTGGTCGGCGCGATGCGCGGCAGCGTGATGGGGCAGGCCGATCTGGTGGTCACCGTCGGGCGCCGCCTCGACTTTCAGCTCGCCTACGGATCTCCGGCCGTGTTCGGGCAGACGCAGTGGCTGCGCATTGCCGACGCCGCATCCGAGCTCACCGACAACCGGCGCGGTGCGGTGGAACTGTTCGCCACGCCGGTGTTGGCGCTCGAAGCCATCCTCGCGGCCGCCGGGGCCCGCCAGCCGGCCACCGACCCGACGTGGGTCAGCGCGCTGCGCGCCAAGCACGACGAACGATCCGCCAATCTGGTAGCCGGCATGCGTACTGCGCCGCCTGGCAAGGACGGGCGCATGCATCCCAACCGCGTGATCTCGGCCTTGCGCGAGCAACTGCCAGCCGATGCGGTGGTGGTCGCCGACGGCGGCGACTTCCTCAGTTTCGCGCGTGTCGGCCTGCCCGCCTCCACCTACCTCGATCCGGGTCCGCTCGGCTGCATCGGCATCGGCACGCCGTTTGGCATCGCGGCGAGCCTGGCCTGCCCGGAGCGCGTGGTCGTGGTCGCGACCGGCGATGGCGCGTTCGGCTTCAATGCCATGGAGCTCGATACTGCCGTGCGCCATCGCGCGCCGGTGCTGGTGGTGGTGGCCAACAATGGCTCGTGGGCCATCGAGGTGCGCGATCAGCAGGAGACCCACGGCAAGGTAGTGGGTACCAGACTGCAATTCGCCGACCACGCGGCCATGGCACGCGCCTTCGGCATGCATGCCGAGCGCGTCGAAAAGCCGGAGGACCTGGCTGGCGCGATCCGCCGCGCGTTGGCAAACCGCCCCGCCCTGCTCGACGTGGTGGTCACGCCGGAGCCTGCATCGTCCGACGCCAAATCGGGCCTGGCCTGGGTGCCGGACCTGCAACCGCTGGCAGCCTGGGACGACGCCGAACGCCGCTGGCGCCAGGGCGGGTAGAGCAGCACCAAGACGAGTAGCATTGCGTCCATGAAAACGCTCGTCAGCCAACCCAGCCTCGTGCAGCAAGTGCAGGACGCGATCCTCGCCGAGATCGCCTCGGGCAAGCTGCCGCCCGGTGCGCGCATCATTCAGGAGCAGCTCGCGCAGGAACTCGGCGTGTCGCGTCAGCCGGTCCAGCAGGCACTGGTGGTGTTGCGCAACCTGCGTGTGTTGCACGATGCGCCGGGGCGCGGTTTGCAGGTGGCCCCGCTTGATCTCGACCACGTGCGCAACATGTACGACATGCGCGCGGTGATCGAAGGCCTCGCCTTTCGCGAAGCGGCAACCCGCAATGCCAAGCGTGCCGCCACCGAAGGCCCGGCGCTGATTGCCGCCGGCCGCAAGGCTGTCGCGGCTGGTTCAGTCGCCGCGATGATCAAGGCCGACGTGGCGTTCCACGATTTTGTCTACACGCTGTCCGAAAACCCGCTGATTGCCCCGGCCATGGAAACCCACTGGACCAACACGCAGCGGGTGATGGGCGAAGTGCTGATGCGGGACGAACGCCCGCGCAACATTTGGGACCAGCACGAAGCGCTGCTGCATCTCCTCATCGCCGGCGACGGCAAGAAAGCGGAGAAGTCAGCCCGTCAGCACATCGAACAAGCGGCAGACTTCATGATCCGGCGTCTGCGCCGTGGGCACAACGGTGACGACGGCACCGCATCGTGATCGGTATCACCACCATGAAACCCATCCCTGACAACCGATGAGCGCAGACCAGGTAATAGCCGCCTATCTGATCGAAACCCCGCACAGCCTCGAACACGCGGCCGCAGTGCTGGCGGGGGAGCAGTCGAGCGGCACCTTCGTCGCCGTGCCGGGCGAGACCATCGAATTGAAGGAGAAGTACGGCGCGCGGGTGTTGCGTATCGATGAGCTCGAGCCGGCCTTGCAGCCTGCGCTGCCCGGCTCGAAAGCATCCGCGGGCACAGGCTCGCCCCCGGTGTACCGGCGCGGCCGGGTCCTGGTGGCGTTTCCGCTGCACAACTTCGGCCCGTCTCTCGCGTCCTTGCTGTCGACGGTCGCGGGCAACCTGTACGAACTGCAGGAACTGTCCGGCGTTCGCCTGGAGGATCTGCATCTGCCCGATGCCTTCGCAGAGCGCTACCCGGGTCCGGCCTTCGGCGTGGCGGGTACGCGGCGCTTGGCCGGGGTGGCAGGGCGGGCGCTGGTCGGCACCATCGTCAAGCCCAGCATCGGGCTTTCAATCGCGGCGCTGCGTCCGCTGGTGCGGGAGCTCGCGACAGCCGGGCTGGACTTCATCAAGGACGACGAGCTGTGCGCGGACCCGCCCTATGCACCGTTCGAAGAGCGCGCTGCGGCCGTGTTGGACGAGATCGCGCGCGTCGCCGACAATACGGGCAAGCGCTGCCTCTACGCGCTCAACATCACCGGTGACATCGACCACATGCTGCGCAGCCACGACACGGTGCGCGATCTGGGCGGCACCTGCGTGATGGTCAACGTGAACGCGGTGGGGGTGGCGGCCGTCGCGCATCTGCGCCGGCACTGCACCTTGCCGATCCACGGCCATCGGGCGATGTACGGCGCGCTCGCCCGCGACCCTTGGCTAGGCATCGGCTTCCGCGCTTTCCAGAAGATCTACCGCACCGCCGGTGTCGATCATCTCCACGTCGGCGGATTCAGCGGCAAGTTCTACGAATCGAATGCGGAGGTGGCGCAATCGATCCGCGATTGCCTCACGCCCCTGTATGGCGACTACCGCGCAATGCCCGTGATCTCGTCCGCACAGTGGGCCGGCTCCGCGCCAGACATCTACCAGGCCACCGGCACCACTGATGTGCTGCATCTGGCCGGCGGCGGCATCATCGGCCATCCGGGCGGCATCGCGGCCGGCGTGCGCAGCATGCAGCAAGGGTGGGAAGCCGCCATCGCCGGCGCGCCCCTCGCGGACTATGCACGGACCCGTCCCGAGCTTGCGGCCGCGATCGACAAGTTCGGCAAGCGCAGCGCATGAACGCTCCCGCCCGGCCGCCCGAAGGAAGCGCTCATCCTCCCGCCTGGCGGATGTCACTTGAGTGACCGCAGCGAGAACATTTCGTCGATCGAAGTCGAGGAGGTGATCTACAGCCACCGCGCAGTGCTCGCCTGCGCGGTAGTGGCCACGCCGGATCCGAAGTGGGGCGAGACGCCCTGCGCCTTCGTCGAGCTGAAAGCAGGCGTCGGCGTGACCGAGGCCGAGATGATCGCGCACTGCCGCGCGGCGCTGGCGGGTTTCAAGACGCCGCGCGAGGTGGTGTTCGGCGCGCTGCCCAAGACCTCAAGCGGAAAGATCCAGAAGTTCGTGCTGCGCGAGCAGGCGAAATCGGCCGCCGCGATTGAATGACCGAAACGCGGAAAAGTATTACAATTAAAAAGTAGGAATTTATTTCCATTGGAGGAGTTTTCCCGTGCGCACTTTCGCGTTGACCACCAAAGGCCAGGTGACTGTTCCGGTCGCGATACGCCACAAGCTCAAGCTTGGGTCGCGCGCTCGCGTCCGCTTCATGGAAGAGGGCGATCGTGTCTATGTCGAACGGGTGGACGATGATATTTCGTCGATATTCGGCATGTTCAAAGCCACGAAGAGTGTCTCACTCCAACAGATTGCCGACGCGCCCGCGCAAATGGCGGCCGCCCGATTCAAGCGGGCGACGGCACGACGCAAATAGTGGCCTTGCATGTTCGCGATCGATACCAATGTTCTGGTGCGCCTGCTGGTTGATGATCCGGGCGATCCCGGGCAGTGTGCGGCGGCACGCGATTTCGTCGCGGGTCAGCAGATGGTGATGATTCCGGAGCCGGTGCTGCTCGAATGTGTCTGGGTGTTGCAGCGGATTTTTGGGATGGCGCGACCGAACCTCAAACTTGCATTGGGCGAATTGCTGCGCAACGCACGCTACCGCCTTGAACGGCCTGTCGTTGCGAATGCCGCGATCGCCCTGTTCGAGGCGACTTCGCTGGACTTCGGGGATTGCCTGATTCACGCCGCGTGCGGCGTGGCCGCGACCGAGCTCGTGACCTTTGACAAGCCCTTGTCCAGGGTGGCCGGCGCCAGGTTGCTTTCAATGAAAGGAACCATATGAACGCGCCCGCCTCAAGTATTGTCGTGCAACACCCGGCCGTCCTCCGCGACGACCATGAGGGCGTCGCTACCCTGACGCTCAACCGCGGCGATCGTCTCAACCCGCTGTCGACCGAAATGATCGCCGCGCTGTAGGCCGAGCTTGACGCGATCGCGAACGACGGCACGGTGCGCGCGGTGGTGCTCGCCGGCGCCGGCCGCGGCTTCTGCGCCGGCCACGACATGAAGGAGATGCACGCGCATCCCGGCGCGGCATGGCAGCAGGGCTGTCGACGCCTGCGCCGCGATGATGCTGGCGATCACCCGCATGCCGCAGCCGGTGATCGCCCGTGTGCATGGCGTGGCCGCCGCCGCCGGCTGCCAATTGGTGTCGATGTGCGACCTTGCGGTGGCCGTACCCGAGGCGAAGTTCGCGCTCTCCGGGATCCACAACGGCTTGTTCTGTTCGACGCCCGCCGTGGGCGTCGGGCGCAACATCAATCGCAAGCGCGCCATGGAAATGCTGCTGACCGGCGACCTGATCGACGCCGAAACCGCGCGGGCGTGGGGGCTGGTCAATCGCGTCGTACCGGGCGCTGCGCTCGATGCCGAGATCGCCAAATTCACAGTCGCGTTCAAGGCCAAGAGCGGCGCTGCGATCGCCCTTGGCAAGGACACGTTCTACCGGCAGCTCGACCTCGATCTTGCCGGGGCCTATGTTCTGGCCGGCGAGACCATGACCTGCAACCTGCAGGCAGCGGACGGAATCGAAGGTAGCGCCGCGTTCATCGGCAAGCGCAAGCCGCAGTGGCAGGGATATCGGCCAATGCGGACCGCTCCACCTGCGAAGTCCAGGTTTGCCTGTCCTGCGAGAGTCGCGCCCAGGTCGATGACATGGTGCGCAAGGCGGTGGCGGCAGGCGGCTCGGTCTACAGCGCGCCGCAGGACCACGGCTTCATGTATGCCCACGGCTAGGCCGACCTGGATGGGCATATCTGGGAACTCATTTTCATGGAACCTTCGGCCGCCAACCCGGCTTGAGCGCCTTGTCCAGCCCGTCATGGGCAGGCAGGGTTTCCAAACACTTGCAGTCAAACTTCCCCGCAAGCGAAAAAGGAGAGATCACGTGAACTATCTCGATGGATTCGTGGCGGCCGTCCCGACCGCCAATCGTGAAGCTTATGTAAGTCACGCCGAAGACGCAGCCGTAGTCTTCAAGGCGAACGGCGCGCTTCGTGTCGTCGAATGTTGGGGCGACGACGTTCCGGACGGCAAGATCACCTCATTTCCCATGGCGGTGCAATGCAAGCCCGACGAGACAGTGGTGTTTTCCTGGATTCTCTGGCCCTCGCGCCAACAGCGTGACGAAGGATGGAAAAAGGTGATGTCCGACCCCGGAATGCAGGGCAAGGCGATGCCATTTGACGGCAAGCGGCTCATTTAATCATTCGTTATGCCTTGCGTAAGCGGATTGGTCGGCTTTTCTCTCGCGCAACAATACCTTTCGCCTCCAGATCAAGCTGAACGGTCTTCGCCCACCAACCCGCCTTAGCGCCGTCTGGGAACAGTTCTTCCGGTAAATGGGCTTTCAAACGCTCCCTGATTTCCGCTACTGTCAGTCCGGGCGACGTCTTCGGCAGAATCTTCAGGTATGCCCGTTTCCTTGCGTCGTACATGCCCTTGTCTACCTGGCTGACTACACCGGGGTGGTTCACGTTTTCTACATCGATCTTTTTAGATCTTATCCGTAAATAGTATACTACCCCTCCGAACCGCCTGTGACGCGGTGAGGCAGTGGCGCTATGGTGACGAAGAGACGGTCTGCGAACAAGCCAAACAAGCGAGTGGCCTCATGGGTGGTAACCGATGAATTCTGGGCCAGGGTGGAACCGCTGGTGCCATTGTGGGAACGCCCGAAAGACAAGGAATATGCGCGCAAGGCCGGTGGCGGGCGCAAGCCCAAGCCGCCGCGACTGGTGTTTGAAGGAATCGTGTATGTGCTGCGTACCGGTTGCCAGTGGAAGGCCTTACCGAAGGAACGCTTCGGCAGCGCCAGCGCGATCCACAAGCGGTTTCTGGAATGGGAGCGCGCCGGTGTGTTCGACGCGCTCTGGGCGGCAGGGCTGGCCGAGTACGACCAGATGGAGGGAATCGCCTGGCGATGGCAGAGCGTTGACGGGGCCATGTTCAAGGCACCGCTGGCACAAGAGCAGGTCGGGCACAACCCGACTGACCGGGGAAAAAAATGGGAGCAAGCGTCATCTGCTGATCGACGGTCGTGGCGTCCCCTTGTCGCTCGTCGTGACCGGGGCGAACCGGCATGACGTGTCCCAACTCGACGAAGTCCTGTCGTCCATCATGGTCAAGCGCAAAGTGCCGCCCCAGAGTTGGCTATCAGAAGCACCACCAATTGTCCTTTCAGCCACCCAGTCCGGCTGAAAAAACATGACGCATCCGAATCCTACCCTATACGGTGGGACTTGGGAAACACCACCCATGATCTGGTATGCCAGCCGTAGTCGACAGCTACATCCCCCCGGCGCGAATCACCCCGACTGCGAGGCCCTCAATCACAAATTCGTCCTTGCGCGGATCAATGATGATCGGTTTGAAATCGGCGTTTTCGGCAACCAGCTCGATGCCGTTGCCAGTGCGCACAAAGCGCTTGACCGTGACTTCATTGCCGATACGCGCCACCACCACCTGCCCGGTACGCGCTTCGCGCTGACTGTGTACCGCGAGGAAGTCACCATCGAGAATGCCGATGTCCTTCATCGACTCGCCCTTGACCTTGAGCAGGTAGTCGGCGCGCGGCTTGAACATTTCCGGATCGACCGGCACGTGGCGGTCGATGTTTTGCTCGGCGTGGATCGGGCTGCCCGCTGCGACGCGACAGATGAGAGGCAGTGCGTTGATGGATTGCATGGTGCCGGCGATTTGCTCGGCAAGCTGAATGCCGCGCGCGGTGCCGCTGGCGATGGTGAGCGTGCCTTTGCGCTCCAGCGCCCGCAAATGCTCTTCAGCGGCGTTGGGCGATTTGAAACCGAAGGTGGTGGCGATCTCGGCGCGCGTCGGCGGCATGCCGGTGTTGCGCACGGTCTGGCGGATGAAGTCGAGGATTTCAGTCTGACGGACGGTAAGATCGTGGGCCATGGCGCTACCTGTGGGAGTGGAGACTGAGACTTTATACAGCATGCTGTATGAAAAATCAAGCCCCACGCACTCACTGGGTCAGTAGCCAGTAAATT
>JANNCZ010000436.1:0-20137 GCA_031387185.1 Burkholderiales bacterium | reverse complement strand
GTGCTTTTGCCGGAGCCGGAGCGCCCGACCAGACCGAGCACTTCGCCGGGCTTTAACTGGAAGCTGATGCCGCGCAATATCTCGGAGCCGTCGGGCCGGTAGCGAAAGCGCACTTGATCGAACTCTATTGCGCCTTTGATGGCGGGTAGTTGCGCCCGACTGCCTATCGTAGCGTTCTCGGATTTGGTGTTGAGAATGTCGCCCAAACGCGCCACTGAAATACCGGTCTGTTGCAACTCCTGCCATAGTTGCGCGAGGCGGATCACCGGTTGCGAGACGCGCCCGGCGAGCATGTTGAAGGCGACCAATGCGCCTACCGTCATCGCGCCATTGATGACTTCATAGGCACCCAGCCACATGATGCCGACTGTCACCAACTTCTGAATCAACTGAATGCCTTCACCGGCGAAGACCGAGAGGCGGGTGACGCGGAAACTGGCGGCGACGTAACCCGCGAGTTGCTCGTCCCAGCGGCGGATCGCTTGTGGTTCGACCGCGCCGGCCTTGAGGGTTTGCAGGTTGGTGACGGATTCAACCAGGAAGGATTGGTTTTCTGCGCCACGGGCGAATTTTTCGTCAAGGCGTTTGCGGAACGACGGCATCGCCAGCATCATGAGGATGACATAGGCGGGAATGGATACGGCCACTACCAGGGTCAGCAGCGGGCTGTAATAGAGCATCACCGCGAGAAATACCCCCGTGAAGGCAAGGTCGATCACCGAGGTGAGGGCCTGGCCGGTGAGGAACTGGCGGATGTTCTCCAGTTCGCGCACGCGCGCGACCGAGTCGCCGACGCGGCGGGCTTCAAAATAGGCGAGTGGCAGGGACAGCAGGTGACGAAATAACTGTGCGCCCAACTCTACGTCGATGCGGCTGGTGGTATGGGCGAAAACGTAGTTGCGCAGTGCCGACAGTATCGACTCGAAGATGACGACCGCCAGCAAGCCAATGGCAATGACGGTCAGCGTTGAGATGCCCTTGCTCACAAGCACTTTATCCATGACGACCTGGAAAAACAGCGGCGTAAGCAATCCGAACAGTTGAATGAAGAGACTCGCCACCAGCGCTTCGGTGAGCAGCTTGCGGTATTTGACAATCGCGGGGACGAACCAGGTGAAGTCGAAGCGCGTCAGTTCGGACGCGAGCTGCGCGCGCGAGGTGATGAAGATGGCGCGGCCGGTGAGTTGCGGTTGCAGCGCGTCGACGCTCAGCGCGACCGGGCGGCCCTCTACCGCGTCATGCAGCAGGGCCTGGCCGTTCTCTACTTTGGCGAGTACCGCGAATTGCCGGGGCGAGGGCTTGGCATAGGCTGCCGGCGGGTGATCGGGTGCGGGTTCGGGTGTGGGTTCGGGTGTGGGTTCGATTGCCAGCACGGCGGTGGCATCACTCGTTGGTGCTTGCGGTGCTTGCGGTGCTTGCAGCGCTTGGTGCAATTCGACGATGCAGGGAAGCGGCAGTTTGCCTTGCGCGGCCCGGTCAAGATCAAGCGGGCCACTGCGCGCGCGCAGATGCTGGCCCAGAGGCGGGCGCTTGGTTGCCAGCAGCAAGTCTTCGCAAGTGGCCGCGCCATTCAGGCCCAACTCGTGGCGCATCTGGGCCGGCTCGGCTGCCTGCCCGTGATAGCGTGCCAAGAGCGCAAGGCAGGTCAGGCCGCTGTCTGTGCCGGGCGGAGAATCGATTGAATTTGTTGCCTGCATTTTTTATTTTGAGCCGGGCGACTACCCGGCTGCATCTTGGCGAGATTGGCTTTTCGTCGAATGAGTGTCGCTTGCACATTCGTGAAAGTCAACGCAAAAACTTTTTCAATTTCATCAAAATGGATGATGACAGGCGGTACAAATTCTGATAACCGGCATGCTCCGATTCACGCTCAGACAGCAGCACTTCATTGAGCGGCCACCGTTATCCCGAATAGTGACGGTGGTACGTCAGGCCATCAACGACACCGCCCGCAGCGCCAGCGACGAGCCGCTCACCAGCAGCAGGCAGTACACGGTGCGGCGCAATTGGTCGGCGTTCATGCGCGTGTGCAGGCGCAGGCCAAGCAGCAAGCCGGCTGCCATGCACGGCAGCAAGACCAGCGCACCGATGCCCAGTTCGCGCTTGATCAGCAACCCGGCCAGCGAAAACACCACGATGCGCACCACCACGCTGACCGAGATGATGGTGCTCATGGTGGCGCGCATCGCGCCGGGGTCGCGGATGCGCCGTGCCACATAGATGGCGTAGATCGAGCCGCCGGTGCCAAACAGCGAACTGCCGATGCCGCCCAAAAGTGAAATCGGCGCGCCCCAGGCGTGCGCGATGCTGCCCGCAGTGCCGCCGCCGGCCCCCTTGCTGCGCAACAGATTGGCGGCGGCGTTGCCTGCGACGAAGAGACCCAAGCCGAGCATCAGCCAGCTCTCCGGCGCAACCTTGAGCAAGTAGGCGCCAACCGCCATGCCGGTGAGCATGAAGGGCAGCATCCAGCGAAACTCGGCCTGGTCGAGCGCGGCGGTCGCCTTGTTGGCGCGCATCATGATGGCGGCGCCCAGATCGAGCAGCACCAGCAGCGGCACCACAAATTTGAGCGGCAGAAAATGCGCGAGGACGGGAATGATGATGATGGTCGCGCCAAAGCCACTGATGCCGAACATCACGTAGCCTGCGAACACCACCACAGGTGCAATCACGTAGACCAGCGGGGAGAATTCTGTGAACGCCATGCGCGGATTCTATGGGCATTCGCCCCGCCGGCGCGGCAGCATTGTCTACTTTTTGCGCCGCTGCTTCACCGCACGCGCCAGTGTCTCAAGCACTGCCACACTGTCATCCCAGCCGATGCAGGCGTCAGTGATGCTCTGACCATAGGCGAGTTTGGCAGGGTCATCCTTGCCCGCAGTGAATTTCTGCGCGCCCGCCTTGAGATGGCTTTCGATCATGACACCGAAGATCGCCTTGGAACCGCCTGCGACCTGCGCCGCAACATCACCTGCCACCTTGATCTGGTTGTCGTGGTTTTTCTCGCTGTTGGCATGCGAGCAATCGATCATCAGGCGCGGTGTGACCTTGGCGGCTTCGAGTTCCTTGATTGCACCCGCCACGCTCGCCGCGTCGTAGTTGGGCTGCTTGCCGCCGCGCAGGATGACGTGGCAGTCTTTGTTGCCGCGCGTCTCCACCGTCGCCACCTGGCCGTTTTTGTGTACCGACAAAAAGTGGTGTGCGCGGCGCGCTGCCTGAATCGCGTCGAGCGCGATCTTGACGTTGCCGTCGGTGCCGTTTTTGAAACCGATCGGTGCTGACAACCCCGACGCCAGTTCGCGATGCACTTGCGACTCCGTCGTGCGCGCACCAATCGCGCCCCAGGCGATGAGATCACCGATGTATTGCGGCGAGATCACGTCGAGAAACTCGGAGCCGGCCGGTATGCCTTCATTGTTGATGCGCACCAACAGATCACGCGCGATGCGCAAGCCTTCGTTGATGCGAAAACTCTCGTCGAGATAAGGGTCGTTGATGAGGCCCTTCCAGCCTACCGTGGTGCGCGGCTTTTCAAAATAGACGCGCATCACGATTTCCAGTTCACCCGCAAAGCGGTCACGCTCGGCCCTGAGCTTGCGCGCGTAGTCCACCGCAGCCGACGGGTCATGAATCGAACACGGCCCGATGATCACCAGCAGGCGGTCCGACTCGCCGCGCAGCGACTCCGCGATGCGCGCACGCGTGTCCGCCACCAGGCTCTCGACGGGCGTGCCTTCGATCGGAAAGAAGTTGATCAAGTGTTCAGGAGGTGGCAGGGGCATGATGCGTTTGATGCGTTCGTCGTCGGTGCGGGAAGTGCGGTCTGAGATCGGGTGAAACGAGGCGGGCTTGTAGTCGGTGCTCATGGCGTTCTCCGTGGCTTGTGGCTTGGTGTTGAGAGTGTTGAATCGATTTGGCAAACAGGCGGGTGAGGCGAATCGGGGCAGTGTGTTGTGCGGCGGCGCGCTGGTCAAAAAAAAACCGCCGGGTGACCGGCGGTTTTTCGAGATGGGGTGAAGTGCGCGAAGACTTCTCTCTACTTAGGCTCGCCGGTGGCTGAGGTAGTGTCCAAAATAAAAGAAGAAGTAAAAACGCTGCGACATGATGGCTCGTTGTGGTGCAAGCGAAAAACGGAGATGCGACTATACACGATCCGCCATGCGGCGGCCGGTGAGCCGGTAGACCTGGGTCGCGCCCTTGCCTTTCAACTGCACGGTGCGCGGCTCGTCGAAGGTAAACGCGCCGCGAATACGGCGGTAGGTGGTGGCATCAACCTGAATCAAGCCTGGCGTGCCGTCGGCAGCGATGCGGCTGGCGATGTTGACAGTGTCGCCCCACAGGTCGTAAATAAATTTTTTCTTGCCGAGCACACCGGCCACCACTGGCCCGGTGCCGATGCCGACGCGGATGTCGAGGCGCTGCCGGTTCATCACAAAATCAGTCGCCAGCACGTCGCGCATGTCGAGTGCCATCGCGGCAATCGCTTCCGAGTAATTGGCTTCCGACTCATTGTTGTTCAAACCGCCCGCCACCATGTAGGCATCACCAATTGTCTTGATCTTCTCCAGCCCGTGTTTCTCGGCGAGCGAATCGAAGGACGAAAAAATCTTGTTGAGCATGGCAAAGATGGCATTGGGCGACATGCCCTCGGCGATCTCGGTAAAGTTGACGATGTCGGCAAACATCACCGTCACGTCGGCGAAGCCGTCGGCAATCGTGCCGCTGTCATTCTTCAAACGCTCGGCCACCGGGCTCGGCAGAATGTTGAGCAGCAGACGCTCCGAGCGCTCCTGCTCGGCCAGCAGATCAGCATGCGCGGCTTCCGCGCGCGCCGCAGATTTCTCGCGCTCCACGCCGGCAAAGCGCAGGAGGAAATACACCAGACTCGAAATGGCCACGAAGTTGAGCGCAAAGAAAATCAGGCTCACGCGCAACTGCGCCGGTGCAATCGTCACCGGCGACAGGGCCGCCGAACTGTCAGCCCAGGCGGTGGCCGCAATCAACACCACGTAGGCGATGAACCAGGGAGTCGACTCGCGCGCGCTGTACAGCAGCACCGCCGCGATGGGCGCCAGCAAGCCCCACAACACCACGCCGCTGCCAGTGACGAAATTGCCCAGGCTCCATTGCAGGACGAAAGGAAAAAACAGGAACAACATCTGCTGCACAGCGCGGAACATATTGAAGTTGCCGTTGTACAGATAGACAATCAGGGTCGCCACCGACAGCACCTGATAGCCGAACGGCACCGCCGTCGGCATCGACACGCCGAAGTAGCCGTAGAGCGCGTTCCACAGCATCGGCGCGGCTGTCATCAACCCCATCGCAAACAGCAGGAGCTGTTTCTTGAGCTTGAGATCATCGCTGTCGCCGGGTACAACGCCAGCGCTGCGCAAGCGCTCAAACATGGTTGACAGGGTGGTCATGGGCAGCAGGGCTTTACGGAATATTGCAACGTCGTGGTGGGGCCGCGAGGAGAAACCAGCGCGGCAGTTTACCCGCTCCACCCCCGCAGGATTCACAAACCAAGAACCCGTCCGATCTCGGCGATATAAACACTCTCGCGCATCACCTCGCCCTTCACCGCCTGCGCGGCATCACGCACCGCATGCAGGCCATCTTCGATCCAATCGTGCTTGGTCTTGGGCGATCCCAGCACGTTCTTGAGCGTCTCGATTTCGTCGCGCAAGTCCTGCATGCCGGGCGCATCGGGCGGCGCCTTGGCGATTTCCGCTTCGAGATCGGCAATGATGCGGTTGACGCGGTTCAAGTCCAGCGGCGCGCGCGCGCCGGTGTTGAGCGTTCCAGGTGCGTTCATGTTCAACCTTCCGGTAAGATCGAGTTGGATTATCCTGCGCAGTCACGATAGGCCTTGTGGCGGCGGAGTGCAAGGTGCATCGGGCAACAGCGGCCAGCAGCGGCCAGCAGCGGCCAACAGCGCATTTGCCAAAAACCTCTGCCAACAGGCGCGTCTGCCACCCCCCGCGGCCACGCGTTGCCGCCCGACATCTCGCTACAACCCTTGTCCACCAACGCTCTTGGGCCGGTCACTAGTGTTCGCGCGGCCGCAGCGCAAACAGTGCACCCACCGCCACTAGCGACAAGCCGGCCGAAATCGCCAGCGCGGCGTGCCCGCCCCAGCCGTCAAGCGCAAGGCCGAACGCATACGGTGCGCCGGCCTGCATCACGCGCGCACCCACACCCAGCCAGCCTTGCGTAAGGCCGTAGCCGGCCGGGCCGAACAGCGCCAGCGGCAGCGTGCCCTTGGCGATGGTAATCATGCCGTTGCCCGCGCCATGCAACAGCGCGAATGCGGCAGCGAGGCCAAGCGGCCCGCCAAACACACCGAGCAACAGGCAGGCGAGCGGATGCAATGCGGTGGCCACGCGCGCGGTCACCAGCGCATGCACCTTGTAGCGGCTGATGACGCCAAACTCGATCAGACGTGCCGCCACCTGCGCGGGGCCAAGCAGCGCCGCAGCCATCACCGCGCCTGCGCTGCCGGCGCCCATGGCGGTAAGCAAGCCGGGCAGGTGCGAGGCGTAGGCCGAGGTCACGAACGCCGTGGTGGCGAAGTAGACCGCGAGGAGGGCAAAGCTGCGCTTGCGCTCGGCCGCAAAGGATGCCGGTGACACGGAAGGTGTTTGCGGCAGCGCGGCGGGCTGGGCTGCCTTTGACACTGGTGCCGCTGATGACGCAGGTGACGCAGGTGCCGTAGGTTCTGACGCGCCACCTGCCGTGGCCGGCGGCACCGGGATCAGCCGCCAATTCGCCGGCAGCGCAATCAACACATGCAGTGCCGCCCAAACGAAACAGGCAGCGCGCCAGCCGATCCCGGCATCCATATAGGCGGTCAACGGCCAGCCCACGGTACTCGCGAAACCCGCGATCAACGTGATGCCAGTGATCGGCTTGCGCGCCCCGCTGCCGTAGATGCGCACCAGCGCAGCGAACGCCGCGTCGTACAGGCCCATCGCCATCCCCGCACCAAGAATGCACCATGCGGCGAACAGCGTCGCCGCCTGCTGCGCACTACCGAGCACGATCAAGCCGGCAGCGAGCACCAGATTGGAGAGCATCAGCATGTTGCGTCCGCCCGCCTTATCTATGGCGCGCCCCACCATCGGCCCGCACACCGCCATCACCAGCAATGAGACAGAGAACGCGCCAAACACCGTAGCGCGCGAAATGCCGAGATCGCGCGCAATCGGTGCCGCGAGAATTGCCGGCAGATAAGTGGATGAAGCCCATGCCAGCGTCTGCGTGAGGCCGAGAGCGATGACCACACCGGTTTGTCCCGGCGTGCTGCCCGGTGTATTGGCCGGTGTGTTGCCAGGCGAGCTGCCGGCAGCAGATGCTTCGCTCAAAACACGGCTTTCATCAAGCGCTGTGACGGCGGACGCATGGTGTGGCGCGGCACGTCAACAAGCAACAGGTCAATACAGTGACGCCGCGACGCGCGCATCCTGCTCGCGGTCGTACTCGACGCCGTCAAACGCGCCTTTGTGTACCGCGCGTCCGATGTCGGCGATCAGCGTGCCGGTGCTCGGCAATGTGCGGCGGCTGATCTGCGCGGCGGCATCCCACAGATGCGCGCGCACCAGCGCGCGCGAGCACTGAAAGTAGACCGTTTCGATGTCGACCACGATCACGCTGCGCGGTGGCTTGTCATCAACCGCGAACGATGCCAGCAATTGCGGATCAACCGTGATGCGCGCCTGGCCATTGACGCGCAAGGTCTCCGCCACGCCAGGGATCAAAAACAACAAGGCGACGCGCGCATCGGCAACGATGTTTTTGAGCGAGTCAATGCGGTTGTTGCCGCGCCGGTCGGGGATCATCAAGGTGTGCTCGTCTTGCACGCGCACAAACCCCGGCGCATCGCCGCGTGGTGAGCAGTCGAGGCCGCCTGCACCGCAGGTCGCGAGCGCAAAGAACGGTGCCACCTCGACGAACTTGCGGTAGTACGGATGCAGGCAGGCCACTTCCTTCGCGATTGAATTGGGATTGGGTGTGCCGTACAGCGCATCGAGCGCAGCGGCGCTGGTGAGCTGGTGTGCGGAGTCGAGTGCAAAAGTCGTCATGGCATCGATGTGTGCAGGTGGAAGAATTTGGCGAAGCATAGAACATTCGGACACTTGCGCCTTCACCTCACCGCCGTCTGACCTCCCCAGTGAGGCCCTCCCTATAATCACGCCCGCATGTTCCCCTTCTCCAATCAAAAAGTGTTTTACGGCTGGCGCATCGTTGCGGCAGGCTGCGCGATCCAGTTTTTGCAGGCGGGGCTGCTGCACCACGCGTTCGGGGTGTACTTCGCTGTGCTGCAGGAAGAATTCGGCTGGAGCAAGACCGCGCTCTCGGGTGCCGCCGCCCTGCAGCCGATGGAAGCGGCCATTCTCGGGCCGCTGCTCGGCTGGATCATCGACCGCTTCGGCGCGCAGGGCATGATCCGCGTTGGCATCATCGTCTTCGGCCTCGGCTTCTGTTTTCTCTCGACCATCAATTCGCTCGGCGGCTTTTACGCGGCGATCATCATGATCGCGTTTGGCGCCAGCCTGTGCGGCTACTTTCCGCTCAATGTCACGGTGATTCGCTGGTTCGAGCGTTACCGTGCACGCGCGCTGTCGTTCATCACGCTCGGCCTCGCGCTCGGCGGTGTGTTCGTGCCTCTGGTTGCGTGGTCGGTGCAGATCTGGGGCTGGCGCGCCACCGCGCTCGGCTCCGGCCTGCTGATCCTGACAGTCGGCTGGAGTCTCGCCAGCGTGTTTCGCGGCCGGCCCGAGCAGCACGGCGAAATGGTCGATGGCATTGCGCCCGAACCACCCGTGCCAGGTGCCGCGCCGGTAGTGCCGCCGCGCGAATTCTCGGCCGGCGAAGCGCTGCGCACCTGGGCCTTCTGGCTGATTTCGCTCGGCCACGGCTTCGCGCTGCTGGTGGTCTATGCACTCAACGTGCATGCGATAACGCACATGAAGGAATCGCTCGGCTACACCGTCGCGCAGGCGTCGGTGTTCATTACGCTGACCACGCTGGCACAAGTGGGCGGCGTGCTGATCGGCAGCGCCATCGGCGACCGCTTCGAGAAACGCCGCATCGCCGCCGCCTGCATGATCGGCCACTGCATCGGCGTGTTGCTGCTCACCTACGCCACCGGCGCGGCGATGCTCACCGCGTTCGCGCTGTTTCACGGCATGTCCTGGGGCTTGCGCGGACCGATGATGCAGGCGATTCGCGCCGACTATTTCGGCAGCCGCTCAATCGGCATGATCCTCGGCATTTCGTCGATGGTGATCATGTTCGGGCAAGTGGGCGGCCCGATGATTGCGGCGCTGCTGGCCGACCTGACCGGCAGCTACCGCGCCGGCTTCACTGTGCTGGCGGTGATGGTGGGGGCGGGGTCGCTGTTCTTTTTGTTTGCGAAGAAGCCGGTTTGACGAGCATAGCCTTGAAAGCCGCTCCCACCAAGGGTTTTCATGCGCTACCGAGAATGCAGTTCGAACGCGCTTGACAGCAATGGGGCTTCAATCGCAATGCAGCGGGGCGTACATCCTCTATAGCGGGCGCCGCCCGCTGATAACGCGCAGCAAGACCACCACAATGGCAATCACCAGCAGTACGTGGATGAAGCCGCCAATGGTGTACGACGTGACCAGGCCCAGCAGCCACAGGATGAGCAGTACGACAGCAATGGTATAGAGCATGTTGTTTCCTTTTTTGTCCTGATCCGGACGGCGTCCGGATCAAATTGCACGGCCGGCTCGTGCGCCCGGTTGAGTTGCTCAATCAGGCGCGCGGTTGGGCCGGTCAGTTGGATCGAATCGCGCCATCCACGACCTTGACGCGATCCCCGGCATGCCAGGCCGGCAGGGTTGCTTCACGGACCACACGGCTCGAGCCATCTTCCAGCCGCACCGTCACCTCATAGCTCTTGACGGTCTTCACGCGCTTCTCGATTTCATTGCCAGCCAGGCCGCCACCCACGGCACCCACCACCACCGCGAGGTCCTTGCCGCGGCCGTTGCCCACCTGATTGCCGAGCACACCGCCGACGACCGCGCCGCCCACGGCGCCAATTCCGCTGCCCGCGCCGCGCGTTTCAACTTCGCGCA
Source organism: Burkholderiales bacterium (assembly GCA_031387185.1). Taxonomy (GTDB): domain Bacteria; phylum Pseudomonadota; class Gammaproteobacteria; order Burkholderiales; family JAEUOS01; genus CANJDH01. Next base: position 10,028 of record JANNCZ010000436.1, on the reverse strand, counting down.
TCGATTCGATGACACCGCACTCCGCACACTTGACCACCGCCGGGGTGTTGGCCGCGACGCGTACCGGTGCCGTTTGAATCTTCGATGCGCTATGGGTTTGGGCTGGCGCAGGCCGCCCGCCGCCGGCAGCATTGGCGGGCGATTTCACGTCCTTGTCAATCGGAGCCACTGCGGCCACATCGGCCTGCTTGCTTTGTGATCCCGGTATCCATCCCATCAGGGCCGCGACGCCGGTGGCACAAAACACGGTGATAGCCGTACCCACGACCCACAGCATCATGTGCGGTGAGCGGCTGGGGGTGACAAGTTGTGTTTCCATTTCGGTTTCCTTCAGGTTAGATCTGCCACGGTCAACACGGGAGCGCATCGGCACCGGACGGATCAAGCAACCAAGATGAGTGAGGATAGCGGCAGGTGGCCGGGGTGTCTGTCCGCTGGCGCACATTGCGCCGGTCAGGCAGGTTGTCATCGCCGTACCCTGCCGCTGCGCTACCGCCCAAGCAACTCACCAACCGGCAGCAACACTTCGACACGGTCGCAAATCACCTTGATAATGGCCAGCAACGGCGCGCCGAGCAACAGACCCCAGATGCCCCAGAGCCAGCCCAGAAACAGCAAAGCGATGAACAGCACTGCCGCGTTCAAGTTCGCGGCGCGGCTTTGCAGCCAGGTCATGAAAACGAGTCCGATCACGGTGGCCACGAGCAGTGCCGCGCCGGCCACCGACACGGCGCTTAGCACCGACCCAAACTGGACAAATGCGGCGGCGCCGCTACCGAAGATGACCAGCGCCGAACCCAGGTAGGGAATGAAGTGCAGTACGCCCGCCGCAACACCCCACACACCGGCATGCTCCACGCCAAGCGCCTCGAACGCCAGCCAGGTACCAACAGCGACAAGCGCATTGGCCATCAGCGTGGCTACGAGATAGTGCTGGATCTGCGTATGGATTTCTTCAAGAATCCTTACTGCGTCCTTCTTGCGAGACAGGGACGGTCCGACAAATTGCACCAGCTTGCGCCGGAAATGGGATCCGGAAGCCAGCAGAAAGTAGGCGAGTAGCAGCACCACGGGCGTCTGTGCCGCCACCGTGATCAATAGGCCAGATTGCGCGATCGCGTAATCGCGCAACCATACAGAAGGCTCTGGTGCACGCGGCGCCATCGCGCGCACGCCCGGTTTCAACCCCGCGTCAGCCGCAGCGCCCTGAAGTTCGTTGGCAGCCTCTCGCATGTTTTGCAACGGTGTATTGCCACCGGCGCGCGAGAATGTCATCGCCTGTCTGATCTTGCGCGCCGTCTCGGGCAGGCGTTCAATCAAGGCCGCCGCGTCATCACTGAGCGAATAGCCGACCCACGACACGCTGCCGGCCAGCGCCAGCAACGCCAATGCCGCCCCTGCGGCGCGCGGTAGATGACGCGCCTGCAGCCAGTCCACCGCCGGGCTCAGCGAGTAGCTGACCAGCATACCAATCAGCAGAGGCACAAAGAAAGCGCGTGCCAGATAGAGTGCGGCGACCGATGCGATCACCGCCAGAAACACCAGCGCCACGTTGATGCGCCGGTAGCGCCCAGTGCCAGTCGCGGCTTCAAGATAGTCCATGGCAAATCTTCCGGTTAAACATTGGGGACAGGTCTGCGATCAGGACAGGGCATCAGCTTGGCCATTGTTGCCGCTGCGGTGACGGTGCTCTGTGCGTTTGCGCACGCAGTACGCAAACCAGCCATTCTTCTTGAGCGCACATCCCGGCAGTGGCAACGCTCTACAGGAAGCGCTCGACCATCCGGGCCAGCCACTCCTTGATGCGCAGGAGCGGCGATCTGCGCTCCCAGGTTTCCAGATCGATAGGGTCAGAAAACTTGAGGTCACGCGCAAACGCGGCCTGCATCTGGGCGGCGAACTCGCGCCCCAGCACCACGGCGTTGACTTCATCGTTGTCCAGAAAACTGCGCCAGTCAAGATTGCTCGAACCAACCGACGCCCAGACACCGTCGATGATGGCAGTCTTGGAATGCAACAGCGCGCCGCTGCGCTCATAAATCTTGACGCCGGCACTAAGCAGCCCGTGAAAGTGCGAGCGCCCGGCGTGAAATGTGGCGCTCGAATCGGAGTAGCCTGGAAGAATCAGCTTCACGTCGACGCCACGGCGTGCGGCATCGGCCAGTGCCTTGAGCAATTGCGCATCGGGAACGAAGTACGCCTGGGTCAGGAGGATCTGCTTTTCGGCATTGCCCAGCGCCGATATCAGGGTCAGGTACATCAGGCTGTAGGGATCATCCGGGGTGCTGCCAACGGCGCGCACGATGTCGTTTCCCTGCGGGGTCAGGGCCGGAAAATAGTCTTTTGCAGCAAGCACTTCGCCGCGCTGCTTTTGCCAGGTACCCAAAAACAGTTTTTGCAGCTCACCTGCGGCCGGCCCTTCAATCTGGATGTGCGTATCACGCCACGCCACCTGTGCCGCGCCATCGAGGTGGCGCCCGACCACCGATCCCGAGGAATAGACGCTGCTGATATTGACGCCGCCGATAAAAGCTGTGCGTCCGTCGACCACCAGCAATTTCCGGTGGTCGCGATTATTGACCAGCCAGCGCCCTCGCGCCGCGAGCGGGTTGACCGGGTTGAACTCAAGGACCGCGATACCGCCTGCGCGCAACCGCTCGAAGAAAGCCTTGGGTGTACCGAAACCACCAACGCTGTCATAGATCAGGTTGACTTGAACACCGCGCGCCTGTTGCTCCAGCAGCACGCTGGCGAACTCGCGCCCGATCTCATCGTCTTCGATGATATAGGACTCGAGGTTGATGTGATCCTTGGCATTGCGAATCGCGGCAAACATGGCCGCGTAGGTGGCCGGACCGTCTTGCAACAAGGTCACCTTGTTGCCAATCGAGAGGGGGCTATCGACGATTGCCTGCTCCAGCGCAATCTGCTTTTCCAGAATATCGAGGTCGCCGGACTTGCGCTTGAGCTCTTTAAGGATGGCAGCGCTCTTTTGCGCGGAAAGCGCGCCTCGCGCATTCTCGAACCTGACCGCCTGCGCGCTGTGCCGCGCGATGATCGCTTGCGTGTCGGGCAGGGTTGCACATCCACCCAAGGCCAGCAAGCAAAACGCCGCCACCGGCGCAAATGATGAGAGGCGAATTGGTGGCGGGCCAATTGGCGACAGTCTAATGGGTGACAGGCCCAAGGGTGGCAGGCCAACTGGTGGCAGGCTAACCATCATGTGCCACCGGCAACGGCGGGAGACCATGTGCCATCATCATCATCAATTGAGATTCTTCAATTGAGATGATGGTAGAGGATGGCACATCATGGCAAAGGCCCTCACCACCAGTGCGGACTGCACCTAGCGTGCGGGCGGCTCGGCCGGCAGGATGATCACGGTGTCACCGCCGGTTTTGCCGCGTTGACCCTGTGCGCCCGTGTCCCCGGTCGAACCGGTCGAGCCGGTCGAGCCGGTGGCACCGGTATAGCCGGTCGATCCCGTAGAGCCCTTCGCGCCTGCAGCGCCTGCCGGTCCCGCAGGTCCAGGCACCGGTGTCGGTACCGGCACGTTGATCACTGTCGGTGCTGGCACCACTACCGCTTTTTCGCAGGCAGTCAATGCCAGCGCCGTCACAATTGCTGAAATCAGCATCGAATATTTCATGGGGAATTCCTCTTGGTTGTGCAGTCCATTGCGCGCATCCGGATGGATTGGCGGGAGTCAAAATGACCCCCTGACGATACGCTGGCGCTGCGCAGACTTCTGTGCGCTGGCACGCATTGCGCGCTGGTGCCTTCACGCGACCCGGCGCACAGAATGCGCACCGATCAAAAACCCTGTGTGTGTCAACACACGGAATTGCCGCAACCGGACGATCACAATCCCCGCTTACCCGCCGGTTTGCCAATTCTTCTGCGGAGTCGAATGGCGGGTAGGGCCTCCGGATTATTTGCCTGTCCGGGGGCCTGATTTTTTGCCCTCCGCAAGCGGCAATGCCCTGGCATCGCGGACCAATTTTGCGCAGTCACTGTCCTTGCCCGGGCCGGCGTCAATCAGCGGGATCAACGCGAGGAACGGATTGACGATACCGAGCGCCAGCGCACCGAGCGCGCGCACGGCCACACGCCCTTTGTCGACGGTCACCTCGGGCCTGGCAAAGCTGCCGCGAATGTAGATCGGACTGTGCAATGACAGGGGACTCGTATTCTTCGTTTTCGGGTTGAGTGTGAGGTCCAGCTTCTCCTGACCCAGATCGATTGTGCCGGACCCGATTACGGTGGTGACCTCGGTGTCAAGTACCAGCGCGTCGGTGACCATGGTGCCATGCTTGACGTCGAATCCGGCCACGCCGCAGCGCAGCTTGACGAGCTTGTCGCCAGTGATTTTGATTTCGAACATTTCCCAGAGATGCAAACCGGCCTGTTCCATCATCAACTTGCTGATTTCGCCGCCGGCAACCACCAGTCCCGCTTTGCCGTTGGCGCTGGCCAGCATGCGCCCAACCGAGTTGCCCTGCCCCGTCAGATCGAATTCCCCATTGATCTGGCCGATGCTGGTCTTGCTCAGTTCGTTCGCCGGAAACAGCTTCGCAAGGAGGATTTTTCTGGCGCGCACCTTGGCGTGCGCCTGAATCGGATCCTTGCGCCCGTCCAGCGTGATGGCGGCATTGAGGTGACCGTCCGCCACACCAAAGTTGAGCGGATCGAGCGTGAGAACCGAATCACGCAGGCTCAAATGGACAAGCAGGTCTTGAAGCGGTAACTCCTTCGCACGGCGGATCGTTTTTGCACGCAAATTCACCTCCGCATCAACGCTATCCCAGCGATCGGTCTTGAACGGCATGTCCGGCAGAACGCGCGCCTGCTTTGGCGTCGGTACAGCGGTTTGAGACGGTGCGGGTGCCGCCAGTTTTGCAGTGTGTACCTGCCCAGGCCGGGCGCCGATCAAGGGTCCGAGATCCGCGAAATCGAGGACTTTGGAAACCAGATCCGCTTTCATTGCCGGGCGCTTGCCGCCAGTATCAATTTGAAATGTCCCGGCGATGTCGCTATCGCCAATCCGGCCCGAGAACTTTTCGTATTGCCAAGTGTGCCCGGTGTGCACGATGTGGCCGTCCGTCACATAAGCCCGGGTTTCCGGAAAGGCAATCCCCAGCAACGGAAACAACTGCGCCAGACTATCGCCGCGCAGCGCGAGGCGCATATTGATGGCGGAAAATTTCAGCAGGCTGGTGATGGTGCCGTCAACCTTCACGCCGGTGTGGCCGATGGCGAGATCCGCCTTCAGGGGATAGGGCGTGTTCTCGTCGCGCAATCCCAGCACCGGGCCGCCACTGCCGCTTGCCTTCAGCGGCATGCCCTTGTACTGCCCCTGCGCGCTGAACGTTACGCCCATGCCCGCCGCTTGCTGGTCCGAGGTCGACAACGCCGCGCGGATGCGGGTCTTTTGCGCAGCGTCATCGTAGCCGAGCGTTCCGTGATCGAGTGTCAGGCGGTCAATGCGAATGCGCGCGCCTTCGTCCTGCTGGTTTAGGTCCAGCAGCCAGTTCTTGCGGCCGCCGCCGCCTTGTTCGAGGAATATGACGGGGCGCTCAAGCCGCACTTCGGGAAGCACGATGTGTTGGCGCAGCAGTTGTGGCAGGTCGATCGCAATTTCCACTGCTCCGGTACTCACCATCTGCGGTTCACTGGCCCACGGCGGGTTTGCGAAGGTCACCGCATCGGCACGCAGGCGCGGCAGTGGCCAGCCGAAAGTCACTTTCAGGTCGCCGGTAATGGCGAGTACGCGGCCGGTTTTCTCCAATGTCATGCGCTCGATCGGGCCGCGCAGCCAGTTCCAGCCAAGCATCGCGATCAGCAGAATCGCCAGCATGATCGGTGCAAGCACTATTCCGGCAATCCATCTGAGCGAGCGGGGTAGCGTCATGGTCGTGTTGCAGACAGGTAGAAAGTTATCCGGCATGACTGGGCTGGCAAACGACAAGACAAAGCGGCACCCGGACGTGTTGCCGCGATTTTCCGGTTCCTGTCTGCCTGGCTCCGTGCGACAACGTACATACAACCGGGAAATTCTGTCTTAGTCTGCCCTTCCATCCACAGTCGTCGGCGCGATTGTCTGCAACGTCGACAACCCCCCTGTGATAGCAAAACCGGCGGTACACCAATGCCGTCGAACCAACCCGGAGAACACCATGGAAATTGCAACTCGCACCAATACACCGCTTGTGACCGGCAATGGCGCAATCGACACCACCATGCACAAGGCGGCGGCCAGCATGCACGGGGCGGTAGACAAGGTAGCCAGTGTCGCCAGCGACGCGGTTCGCACTGTCAACCCGGCAATTGATCGCGTCGCACACAGCGCGCACCAGGTTGTCGACAGTGTCGCGCATGCGGCCGGCCCGACCGCCGCCTGGATGCGCACACAAGGCAGCAGCCTGAAGAGCGCGCAGCAAAAAGCCGCCGCTGACACGGCGCAAGTCATTTCGGCACATCCGTGGAAGGCGCTGGGCATTGCGCTTGCCGCAGGGTTTGTCCTCAGCCGTTTCATTCGTTAGTCCGCATCAACCAGCATTGCCCAGGAGTCAGCCATGTCCATCTCCCGTTATTCAGTTCTATCGTTTACCTCCATCGCGGCCAGCGCCCTGCTCTGCGCCACAGCCGCGCTTGCCGCGGACGCCAGCAGTTCAAGCAGTGCGCAGGCGCGCTTCCGGCAGGAAATGGCCGTTTGCAACAGCGGCCAGTCGAATCAGGACGCCGCCACCTGCCGTGAGGAAGCACGCAACGCCTTCGGAGAAGCCCGGCGCGGAGCGCTCAACGATGTGCCCGGTCAGTACCAGCAAAATGCGCAACAGCGTTGCGGCGTCCTTCAGGGCGGTGACCGCACCGATTGTGAAGCGCGAATGCGCGGTGAAGGCAATGTCGAAGGCAGTGTCGCCGCAGGCGGCCTGCTGCGCGAGACCGTGACGACGACGATCACCGTGCCGGCCAAATAGGGTCAGCGGGTAGCCGGTGCCTCTGGCCGGCGCTGCGTTACCCCGCCCTGAACGGAACTTGCGCGCGCATCGCGCGCATTTGCGCTTCAAGATCGTCAATCCGGTCCAGCAGCATGATGGCCAGCGCCAGCGCGTGAGTATCGAGTTCAAGCTCGTCGCGCAGGCGGCCGGCCTTGCGCACCCTGGCCACACAATCGGCACTGAACGCCCACTGCGCCTCTTGTGGATGGCTCGGCGTCAGCACGCCGTAGTCCACCAATTCATGCAAATCGACTTCGGACATGCCGGAGTACAGCGCCAGTTCGCTGATCGACAGGCGCTGCCAACGATCGAGCAAAAGCGTGTCGCGTGAATCAGTCTGCATGATCATTCTCCTGAGTGATCGATCTGCTGTCACAGCATCGCCGCAGCCCGACATGGGCGTGGTAGATCCAGCCCAACGCCGATCCGCAAGCGCGAATTCCATGTTCAAGGGACTAAAAAAAAGTGGCCCTTGCGGGCCGCTCCTGTTTGCAGTCCGCTGCGTCAGCGTTACACGCGCGGCTCACCCTGCGCATTGACGGTAACCGTGGCTCCCGGCGCAGAGGTCATTTGCACGCGATGCTCCTCGCCGCGGAAGTTGTAGGTGACATCCCAGTAATCAGGGCTGGCCGGGTTCGCCACGTTCTCGCAACGCTGCACATCCTGCGTGGTGGTGCCTCCACCGCGGCCGACGTTGGCGCCGATCGCCCCCCCGCCCACCGCGCCGCCAACGGTGGCAATGTCCTGCCCGCGTCCGCCGCCGATCTGGTGACCGAGAATGCCGCCGAGCACCGCGCCGACGACGGCACCGGGAACATTGACGCCACGTCGTTCCTGGGGGACTTGTTCCTTCTCCATCCAGCAACGCTTCTCTGGTGTGCCGACCACCGCGCGCACCGAGGTGACATTCGCCTGGTAGAGGCGCTCATTCTGGCCGCGACGGTAGTCGCGATTTGCAGCCGGTGCCGGCGCGTAGCGATGGTCGTCAACCCGCGCGTCCCGGCTGATGCTCCGCACCGATGAAATACTGTTGTTCATGCCCACCGCAGAGAGCGACGCATAACGGCCGGGCCGCACGACGACGCAGCGGCCGCCGAAGCGGATGTCTTCGCAAACTTCCCAGCGGCCGCTATGCACTATCACCGACGAAGCCCGGTCATTGAAACCATTGCGCTCGAAGTTGCCGATCTGCTGTTCGGTGGTGAACGACTGGCCCTGGAAGCCTTCCCGCTCGTAAAAAGTGATTTGCCCGGGGGAATAATCGTTCGCGACCACCTGCATCGGCGCGTAGCGCCGATCGTCGACGCGCTCGTCACGGCGCACCGGCTGCACCGACGTAATGCGCTCGCCCATACCCATGGCGGCCAGGGAAGCGTAGCGGCCGGGCCGCAATACCACGCACCTCCCGCCGAAGCGGGCGTCTTCGCAAGCCTCCCAGCGTTCGCCCGTCACGACCACCGAAGCGGCGCGGTCGTTAAAGCCGTAGCGCTCGAAGTTGGCAACCGCCGCTTCGGCGATGAACGACCGGCCCTGGAAGCCTTCACGTTCGTAGAACTGGGCCTGTCCGGGCGCTTCATTGTTGCTGGCGACAACCGGGAAAGGCGCATAGCGACTGTTGTCAACGCCCACGTCGCGTCCGATTTCCCGCGTCGATGAAATGCGGTCATTCAGTTCCATCGCCATCAGCGACGGGTACTGGCCCGGACGGAATACGACGCAGCGCCCTGAAAAACGCGCATCAACGCACATTTCCCAACGTTCACCCGTGACCACAATCGACGACACAATGTCGTTGAAATCGTTGTTCCTGAAATTGTCGACTGGCGCGTTCGCGGTGAACGATCGGCCTAGAAAGTTGTCATGCTCGTAAAAGGTAACCTCTGCGGCCGCCTCTGTGGCGATGATCAATCCGAGCACCGCCAATGTGTTTCTCAATAGGGATTTCATGTTGTGTCCTTGAAGATTGTGTGTGGAAACCGAATTCAGCCGCAGTCCTCCAGCCAAGGTTTCAATATGCCGCCCGCTGCGTATCCGGTCTGTGCGGCATCGCACACCCGAGCCGGTACAGACTGTTCGAAGTGATCCTTTGGGTCGCGTCTGGCGCAGTCAAAGGCCGGTGGCTGGAGGGGTTCCAATCGCGATTGCGTTGCAGAAATTCCCTGAATTGGCGTTCGGACAAGTCCTGTGAAACGCCGCGCCGCGCCTGAATGCCGCCGCCGAGGCGCATATGCCTGGCTGCACGCACACCTGGCGCATCGCCGAGCAGGGCGCACCACAGTTCCCGCACTTTGCCACTGACCTGTTTCCAGGCACCTTCAATCAGATTCCGGTTCATGTCGATCTCCTGTGCGTGCGCCAAGGCTACGAGGGAACCAGGCCACGCGAGGCCTGGCGCCTGATACCGGCAAGGCGGCGCACAGCATGGCCGCAGCAAGTATTTTTTTCATTCAGGTCTCCAAAAGGCGTTGTTGCGAGCCTGAAGTATGGAGAGCGCCATCCAGTCCGTATGTACGTTGTCGTACACAAAAGCTGATCGACGATACGGCCATGCCGCCTCTACACAGCATGCAACACCGGTTCAATGCGCAGCGAGTGTGCAATGCCGCAAGCTGGACATTTCCTTTGGTGTACGCCAGCGCACAGACTGCGCCGGCTCATCCACCTATGTTGCGGATTGACCAGTTCAGGCCCATGTCAGGTCACAGCCTCACACGGCGCGAAAGAACAATGGGCAAGCGAACCGATCCGTTCGCAATCCAACCGGAGTCCAGCATGACAATCAAAGCAGTGGTGACGGCCATCATGGCCATCACGGTGGCCTCGAGCGGAATGGCTCTCGCCCAGGGCAGGGGTGATCGTGGCGACCGCGAGGATCGCGGCCAGCAGGAACGCCGCGACAACGACGCACGCAATCATCAGGATCGGCGCGATGCCGACGCCGACATGCGGCGCGGACGCGGTACCAATGCGCGCGGCAGCTACAACGGTCGTGGTCCGGATGGCCGTGGCCCGCCCGGACAACTGAAG
>JANNCZ010000428.1:0-3746 GCA_031387185.1 Burkholderiales bacterium | reverse complement strand
CGAGCGCGCCGTGCAGTTCCGCAAGTGGGCCACCACCATCATCGAGCAGTTCACCATCAAGGGCTTTGCGATGGACGACGAGCGGTTGAAAAACGACGGCTCCATCCTCGGCAAAAAATACTTCGAGGAGCAGCTCCAGCGCATCCGCGAAATCCGCCTGAGCGAGCGCAAGTTCTACCAGAAGATCACGGACATCTACGCCACCGCCATCGACTACGACCTCACCTCCACAGCCACCCAACGATTCTTTGCCACCGTGCAAAACAAGCTGCATTGGGCCATCCATGGTCAGACCGCAGCGGAAGTCATCCTGCACCGCGCCGATGCCAGCAAAGACCGCATGGGCCTGACCACCTGGAAAGATGCCCCGCAGGGCAAAGTCCAAAAGTTCGATGTCGTCGTGGCGAAAAACTACCTGACCCAAAGCGAGATGGCTCAACTGCAACGGCTCGTCTCCGCCTACCTCGATGTGGCAGAGGACATGGCCCTGCGGCAGATCCCCATGACCATGCAGGACTGGGAAACCCGCCTCAACCGCTTCATCGCCGCCACCGACCGCGACATCTTGCAGGATGCCGGAAAAGTCACCGCCGAAATCGCGCATGCCCACGCCACCAGCGAGTTCGAGAAATACCGCATCGTGCAAGATCGTCTCTACGTGAGTGACTTCGATGCCACGGTGAAGAACCTGGAACAGGGTGACACCGGCACCGCGAAAACGCCCGGATCATGACTCGCTAGCGCTGCGGAGCAAATGTCATGACCACTATCGCATTCGGTGTCCCGGAGACCTGGTCTCAGAGTGATCATAGCTTTGCAGTTCGTGCGTCGGGGCCGAAAACTATTCGAGCCGTACCCCTTTGATCTCCCCTTTGATCTAGATATCATGGATATCATGATTACCGAGTGTTGCGAAGTGTTGCGTTAGTTCCATGCCGAAGCAGAAATCCAGCGCGCAGGTGCTTGTCGCAGATGGTGCGTGTCTTTTGTAGGTAACGCCCACAGTGCGAAGATCGCATTGGCACCAATCATTAGCGGAAGTGTTTCCACCCGAAATGGCATCAACTCCCACTTACTAGAGCATCACTACAACAGTGGGAACACAGTTGACTTTCTGGTTGGGACTTCTGGACAGGGCGTACACATCGACCGAATTGCTGACGGTGCTATCGAGAAAGACCTTCCTGCCACTTGGATCGGGGATCAGATGGCATTTGCGGCTTATCAAACTGCATATCACGCGAGCGACGGTACTCGACTCAGTCATGCTTTTCTCGAAGAACGATTTCAAATTGCTAGTCGCATGGGCGCCGCCTTTGGCGCGGTGATCGCCGATCCAGCCATCACCTCCGTTGACGACTTCGCCATCAATGTAACTTCGTGGCCCGCCGAGAAAGACGGCTTTCGATATTTGGCGCTTGCGGGTGGGTATGGCTTCAAGGCGGTTTCTCTCTCAACTGAAGCCACAAGCCTCTTGCAGACTATAGGCGTAGAGGGAGGAAGCTATAACTACAGCGTTCTTGTGCCGACCAGCGCCGGGGTCGGTGCAATCGCGGTCTACATTCGCGAAGCGAGCTTGGGCGCTTTGTTCTTTCCCGCTAATAGTTGGCGTGCGATCCTTTTCAAGGACTCAACTATCGATGCATTCATCAGCGCTGTTCGCGAGCAGTTTGGAGTTGCAGTTGATGGCGTGCGAATCTGAAGCGCTGATGGCCAACCCTTCGCGGGATCAAACGGGCCAGGGTCAACAAGCGCTACGGCATAAGATTTGATATGTGAATCGCGATGCAATCGCAGCAATTGTCGGCATCGCGCTCCGCATCGGCATTGCCGCGCCGCCAAAAATGCCACATCCGGATCGCCAGTTTCGTGTGCGGCCTTCGTATTTCTCATTTCTTGACAATATGCATATATTATGCATAATAGAGAAATGGCGTTTGAATTTGATCCAGCCAAGGCGCGCAGCAACTTTCGCAAGCATGGTGTGAGCTTTGCCCATGCCGAACAAGCGCTGCGCGATGAAATCGCTTTCACGGTCGAAGCCCCCGACGCAGCCGGCGAGCAGCAGTTCGTCACGCTGGGTATGGATGCATTGGGGCGCGTGCTGGTGGTGGTCCATACCCAACGCGGAGAGCGGACGCGTGTCATTTCCGCTCGAAAGGCCTTTCGCGGCGAATCGGAGAAATACCATGCGTGACGAATACGACTTCAGCAAAGCTAAGCGTGGGGCTGTCATTGCCTCGCCGGGAAAGACCCGTATCACCATCATGCTCGATGACGAGGTCATTGAGGCATTTCGCGCCCGCGCTGAAAGCGCCGGTTCTGGCTATCAAACGCTGATCAACGCCGTGCTGCGTGAGTCAGTCTTGGGTATAAAAGAAAAACAGAAACCGATTACGGTCGCCACGCTCCGGCGCGTGCTTCGCGAGGAGCTTCAAGCGGCGTGACAGTTGATGCACCTGTACCCGCCTAGATCCTTATGCCGAAAACTCTTCCTCCCAAGATGATGGTGCGCCGTGCAGCACCGCGAGACGAGAAGCGCTGGCGCGAGTTGTTCGACGGCTACTGCCTCTTCTACAAGCGCCCCCTCTCCGAGCCGCTCACCCGCCACACCTGGGCGCGCATCATGGACGACGCGTCGCCCATCCATGCGATCGTCGCCGAAGATCGAAAGATTGGCGTCATCGGCATCGCCAACTACGTCGTCCACGAACACACGCTGGGCCTTACCCCGGTCTGCTATCTGGGCGACCTGTTCGTCGATCCCGCACTCCGCGCGGCCGGGGTTGGCGAGCAGTTGCTCGGCTGGCTGGTTGCCGAAACGAAGCGCGAGGGCTGGTCCAGGCTCTATTGGCACACCAGGCTGAACAACTACCGCGCCCGCGGCCTGTATGACAAGTTCACGCCGCATAGCGACTTCGTTCGCTACACCGTGTATCCGGAAGCGTGAGGCGTTGAAACGCATGCCGAGCCATCCGAAACCAGGGGCGGTCTTTTTTGCCAAGGACATTTCCCGCGTTGCCAGGTTCTACCAAGAGCTTCTTGACATGGGCGTCACCCACTCCGACGAGGGCGTGATCGTGCTCGAATCGTCGAGGCAGCAACTCGTCATCCATGGCATACCCAGGCAAATCGCGAAATCCATGGATATCACTGCGCCGCCCAAGCGGCGCGAGGAGGACGGCTTTCGCCGGGTGTTCATGAGAAAGGCGCTTCAACCTGAAGCGGGTTCAACGAGCGCGCCTGCAATTGCCTTGTATTGACAAATGCAATACACAGGCGCATAGTCAGCATCGTGGATATCCGCTTCGAACTCAACGGCTTGGCGTTTGTGTGGAACCAAGCTAAAGCATCACGCAACCGGGATAAACACGGCATCCCGTTTGAAGAAGCTGCCGAAGTATTCTTCGATCCCTTTTTCCGATTGATCGATGCATCGCGCAACGAAGAGGTGCGCGATGCCGCAATCGGCAGGGATACGAAAGGGCGTTTGCTCACCGTCGTACACATTGAAGTCGAAGACGAATTCATCCGTATCATCTCCGCCCGCAAGGCCACCCGCGAGGAAACCAAACATCATGATTCCTGAGCGCATCAAGCAACGACTGGTCAAAGACCGGCCCATGACCTCGATCACCCTGCGCATCCCCGTTGATGTCGTCGATAGCCTCAAGGAGATCGCGCCCAAGACCGGGCACAGCGGCTATCAGGCGTTGCTGAAATCCTATATCAGCGAAGGCCTGCGC
>JANNCZ010000398.1:0-3031 GCA_031387185.1 Burkholderiales bacterium | reverse complement strand
GGCTGAACTGCTGGCCGGCATCGCCAAAGCGCAAAACGCCGCGCTCGACGCGGTGGATCGCGCCATGCCGGGCTTCAAGAATACCCACCTCGCGCCCGTCCTCAACGTCGCGGCCAACATGCGCGTGGGCGATCCGCGCCTGGTGGATTTGCCGTCGCGCATCCTGCTGCGCTATCAGGGCCGCGCTGCGGTGGATCTGGGTGCGATCAAGGCGGATCTGGAGCGTTTGCTGGGTGCCGGCGGTGCAGCGCCAGGTGGCAGCGCCACTGCGCCCGTTGCACCAGCTTCAGCCGCCGTTGCCCCTGCGCCGGCTGCGGCGCCCACTCCTGTGGACGACGTGCTCGATTTTTCCAAGTTCTGATTCGCCTGGTACCGTCGCCAGACTGCTGTTGACGCCGGCGCGCGTCAGGCTGGTGCGCGCGATTCAGCGAGCTATTCGGCAAGTTACTGAGCAAGCTCTTCAGCAAGTCCCTCAGCGCGTCGTCCAGCCCGGCTCCTGACGCTCCAGCATGCGCTTGATCGAGTCGAAAAACAGATCGCTCTGCTGCCGCTCACCGGCGATTTGTTTGCCCACCAGTTCACACAAATCATCCGGAATGCGCCGCAGCGGGCGGCCAGCAGCGCCCTGCACCGCCAGCACCTGATGCATGCAGGCGCGTTCAAGGTAGTACAGATCATCAAACGTCCACGCAATCGTGCTGCCCACCACGGTGACACCGTGGCTCGCCATCATCAGCACATCGCGGCCTTGCAGCTTTGACGCGATGCGCGCGCCCTCTGCCGCTTCGAGCGCGACGCCATTGTAGACATCGTCATAGCCGACGCGCCCCCAGAAGCGCAGTGTGTTCTGGTTGCACCACTCCAGGCGGCCACCAGCGATAAGCGTCAACGCGGTCGCATACGGCATGTGGGTGTGCAGCACACACTTGGCATGCGGGTTGGCTTTGTGGATGTGGCTGTGAATGAAAAACGCCGTGGGTTCGAGCGCGTGTTTGCCTTCGAGCACCTTGCCGGTGCCATCGATCAACAAAATATCACCCGGCGCCACTTCACTCCAGTGCATGCCTTGCGGATTGATCAGATAGCGGTCGGGCGCAAGCTCATAGGAGAAATGGTTGCACACGCCTTCGTTCAAGCCAAGGCGCGCGGCCCAGCGCAGGGCGGCGGCAAGGTCGATGCGCATCTGGCTGGCCGCAGTAGGCACTGCGGGTTTGGCGATACGCGGGGACACATCAGGGGCCGGATTGCGGGAGTGCCGGTTGGCAGCGCGCGTTTTTTCGAGCGGCGATGCACCCCGGCGCGCGGGTGCTGACTGCGCCGACCGCACCTGCTGCGGCCTGGCCGCATGTGGCTTGCTTACGTGAGGCTTGTTTGTGTCTTTCATGTCTGCTCCTGGGCAAGAATGTGTTCCACGTACTCTGCAATCGCCAGCGCTGACGTCAGGCCCGGCGACTCAATGCCATACAGATTGACCAACCCCTTGACGCCATGCTCGCGCGGGCCTTGCACGACAAAATCGCCGGCTGCTTCCTTCGGCCCTTGCAGTTTGGGGCGGATGCCGCTGTAGCCCGGCATCAGCGCGCCGTCGGGCAGCGCGGGCCAATAGGTGCGAATGGCCGCGTAAAAACTATCGGCACGTTTGGGATCCACTTCGTAATCAATGCCGTCAATCCACTCCACGTCGGGGCCAAAGCGCGCCTGGCCACCGAGGTCAATCGTCAGATGCACACCCAAGCCCGCCGCTTCCGGCACCGGATAGATCAGACGTGAGAACGGCGACTTGCCAGCCAGCGAATAGTAGTTGCCCTTGCAATAAAACGTGGGCGGCACCGTCGCCGGTGGCAGGCCGGTGAACCGGCGCGCTAGATCGGGCGCGAACAGACCGGCGCTGTTGATGACGACATCGGCGCGCAGTTCCATCGCATCGGCACCACCGGTGACGAGCGTGATGCCATCGCGGTCGCACGCAGCGCAATCAAGCGGCGACGCAAAAGCCAGCATGCCACCCGCCGCTTCAAAGTCCCCCTCGAGGCCGAGCATGAAGCCGTGGCTATCGACAATGCCGGTCGAGGGCGAGTTGAGCGCGGCCACGCACTGCAGATTTGGCTCGCGCGCGAGCGCTTCCTCGCGAGTGAGGAATTGCAGGTCATCGACGCCATTGTTGCGCGCCTTTTCAACAATGCCGGTGAGCGTCGCCACCTGCGCCTCGTTAGTGGCAACGATCAACTTGCCGCAGTTGTTCGCCGCAATGCCGCGCTCGGCACAGTAGCGGTAGAGCATCTTTTTGCCGGCCACACAGAAGCGCGCCTTGAGCGAGCCTTTGGGGTAATAGATGCCGGCGTGAATCACTTCGCTGTTGCGTGAGCTGGTGTGGCTACCGATCAGGGTTTCGGCTTCGAGCACGATGGTTTCGCGCCCCGTCAATGCCATTTGCCGCGCCACTGCCAGCCCCACTACCCCTGCGCCAATCACGGCACAGTCAATTTTTTCTGTCATCGCTCGCACGCTCTTTGTAGAGCGGAGATTGTAGCTTTTGAAACAGGCGTGGGCTATAATTCTGTTCGGTTTGTGGGGCCCGAATCGAGCAGTAAAACAGCACTGAGGCAGCATCAAAGCAACACTGAGGCAGCGCTGAAAGCAACAAGTTCCGGGCGGTTAACTCAGCGGTAGAGTGCCACCTTCACACGGTGGAAGTCACTGGTTCGATCCCAGTACCGCCCACCACAGACTCATCTGGCCCGGCGACGGGCTTTGTCACTCTGCCCGCCCTTCGGCGGGCTTTGTCTTTGGTGCGCCCGGCAAGGCGCATTCACCAGCGGGTGCCGCCATGACGCAAGTTCGCACACGATTCGCCCCCAGCCCGACCGGCTTTTTGCATCTCGGCAACGCGCGCGCTGCGCTGTTTTCGTGGGCCTATGCACGTCACCACGGTGGCAAGTTTGTATTGCGCATTGAAGACACCGACATCGAGCGCTCGACAGAAGAAGCGGTGCAGGTGATTCTCGAGAGCATGGCCTGGCTCGGCCTCGAC
>JANNCZ010000393.1:0-2196 GCA_031387185.1 Burkholderiales bacterium | reverse complement strand
CGCGAAAATCCTCCAGCGTTTTGAGATAGCCGCGCGAACGCACAATGTATTCGGCTTCGCCCAACTCCAGCACTGCGCCGCCGGTTTCCTGGTTGGCGTTGCGGATGGCGGCGACCACCTTGGACTGCGGCAGGTTGTAGGCGCGCAGGCGCTCGGGGTCGAGCACGATCTGGTATTGCCTAACCATGCCGCCGACGCTCGCCACCTCGGCCACGTTGGTCACGGATTTGAGTTCGTACTTGAGGAACCAGTCTTGCAAGGCGCGCAGTTGCGCGAGGTCGTTGCGGCCGCTGCGGTCCACCAGCGCGTATTGATAAATCCAGCCCACCCCTGTTGCGTCGGGCCCGAGCGCCGGCTTGGCCTGCACCGGCAGGCGCGCCTGCACCGTGTTCAGGTATTCGAGCACGCGCGAACGCGCCCAATACGGGTCGGTGCCGTCGTCGAACAGGATGTAGACGAAGGAATCACCGAAGAACGAATAGCCGCGCACCGTCTTCGCGCCCGGCACCGACAGCATGGTGGTGGTCAGCGGATAGGTGACCTGGTCTTCGACGATCTGCGGCGCCTGGCCGGGAAACGTGGTGCGGATGATCACCTGCGTGTCCGACAGGTCGGGGATCGCGTCGAGCGGCGTGTGCCGTACCGACCATGCGCCCCAGGCGGCGAGCATGACGGTGACGAGCAGCACCAGGAAGCGGTTGCGGATCGACCAGTGGATCAGGGCGGCGATCATTGTTTCATCTCCGCGCCCGGCAGGTTGCTCTGAGAGGCGCTCCCAGAGCCATTCTTCATGGCATCACCGGTTCCCGTACTCTTCAGGCTGGCCTCGGAGTCGAACAGGAACTGACCCGACACCACCACTTTCTCACCGGCCTCAACACCACGCTTGATCTCGGTCACGTCGACGCCGTCGATGCGCGCCTCCATTCCGGTCTCGATTTCGCGCTGGGCGAAGCGCCCGCCGGCAGCGGCGATCATCACCAGCTTGCGCGCGCCGGTGGCGATCACCGCTTCGGAGGGCACCACCACCGCCTCGTGCTTGTCGTCGCCCCCCAATCGCACGGCGGCGAACATGCCGGGCAACAGCCGCCCGCCCGGATTGTCGACACGAATGCGTGCGCGCACCGTGCGCGTCGCCGTGTTCACTTCAGGCAGCAGCACCGCGACTGTACCCTTGAAAATCTGGCCGGCGAAAGCCTGCACACGCACTTCCACCGGATTGCCGGCGCGCAAGCTGCCGCTTTGCGCCTCGGGCACATCAGCCAATACCCAGACGCTGGCGAGGCTGGCTATGCGAAACAGCGTCATGCCCGGCGCAACCTGCATGCCTTCTTTGGCAAACTGCGGGGCAATCTGCCCGGAAAGCGCAGCGGCGCCCGCGCTCATGTCGGCGGACAGCGGCAGCAGCACGCCGCCGCGCGGCGCCGTCAACGTGACGCGCGGATTGGCGCGGCCATCGCGTTCCAGCACGGCGATCTGCGATTCGGGAATCCCGAGATGGGCGAGGCGCGCGCGCGAGGCGCCGATGAGATCGGCGCTGCCCGATTTCTTCACCGCCAGATACTCCTCCTGCGCACCAAGCCAGTCGGGGGCGTACACAGAGGCCAGCGGCGCGCCCGCCGCGACCGGATCGTTGGGCGTGCGTACGTGCAGTTTTTCGATCCAGCCGGAAACGCGCGCCTGCACCACCTCTACCGCGCTTTCGTCGAACGCCACCGTGCCGACCGCCTCGATCGAGCGCGACAGCATTGCGCGCTTCGCTTCGGCAGTGCGTGCGCCCAGGCTTTGCGCCGCCGCCGGGTTCACCTTGACCCCCGGCGCGCCGCCATCGTCGTCCGCATACACCGGCACCAGCTGCATGTCCATGAAGGGCGACTTGCCGGGCTTGTCGAACTTTTGCTGCGGGACCATCGGGTCGTGGTAATACAAAATCTTTTTACCCGGCGGTGTCGGCGCGCCGGCCTGTTTGTCGTACCCGGCCATTTCGGCGCGCATGTTCGCGTACCAGTAGCCGCCGCCGGCGCCGGCCGCGGCGAACAACAGCGCGGCGAGTGCGGAAAAAACCAGTGTGCGCGTTTTCATTTCGCCGCCTTGTCGGGTGCGCCATGCGCGCCATGATCGAAATACTGCAACTGCGCCCAGGCGCGTGCCGCATCCTGTTCCAGTTGCAATTGCGCCAGGCGTGTCTCGATCCAG
>JANNCZ010000379.1:0-1571 GCA_031387185.1 Burkholderiales bacterium | reverse complement strand
GCGGCACCAGCGGCACCTGCGGCACCAGCGGCACCAGTGGCACGATAGGCCAACTCACCCCCGGCTGTCAGGCTGATCTGATCCTGGTCGACCTCGATACCCTGCCCTTCACGCCGCTCAACGACTTGCGCCGTCAGCTGGTGTTTTGCGAAAACGGCTCCTCGGTGACGATGACCATGGTCGCCGGCACAGTCGTGGTCGAAAACGGCAGGGTGTTGACCGTGGACGAAGCCGCGCTCAAGTCCGAAGTGCGCGAGCTGGCCAGTGAAACCTCGGCCACGCTGCAGGCCACCGCAGCCGCCGCACGCGAACTCGAACCCTATTACCGCGCGATGGTGGCACGCGCCGCAGCCGTCGATGTTGGCATGCAGCGCTGGGCCGGACCGATGACACCTTAACTTTTCAAGACAACCCCACATGCTCGCCACCCACGGACGCTTCGACTACTCGGCCATCACAGGGCGGCCCGCCTTTGCCTGGCCGGAGGGCAAGCGCCTCGCGGTCTACGTCGCGCTCAATCTCGAGGCGTATGCCTTCGGCGAAGGGCTGATCGAAGAAATCGCGACGCCCGGCCCCGGCCCCGCACCCGATGTGATGAACTGGTCGTGGCTCGAATACGGCAACCGCGTCGGCGGCTGGCGGCTGCAAAAGATGTTCGCCGAACTCAACCTGCCCTGCACGCTCCTGGTCAACGCAGAGGTTTACCGGCACTGCCCGCAACTGCCGCGCGCGTTCGCAGCGGCGGGGGCCGAAATCGCCGCACACGGCCGCACCAATTCAGAGCGCCAGGGCAACCTGCCCGAAGCCGAAGAAGCAAGTTTGATCGCCGGCGCCACCGCTGCCATCACGCTAGGCGCCGGTAAACGCCCGGCAGGTTGGCTCGGGCCCTGGATTTCCGAGAGCCGCGTCACGCCTGATCTGCTGCAGGAAGCGGGTTACCGCTATGCGCTCGACTGGTGCTGCGACGATCAACCCTTTTGGCTCAAGACCCGCGCTGGCCAGCTTCTTGCTGTGCCTTACCCGCAGGAACTCAATGACAGCAACACCGTGATTGGCAGGCGCGTGAACCCCGATGACTTTGCCGGCATGATCATCGACAACTTTGAAGAGATGCGTCGACAAGCCGCAGAGCAACCACTCGTGATGGGCGTGTCACTGCATGCGCACTGTGCCGGTCAGCCCTTTCGCCTCAAGCACTTTCGGCTCGCTTTGGCCGCAATCAGCCAGGCGCTGCCCGACGTGTGGGTCACCACTGCGGGCGGTATCGCCGATCACTTCATTGCACAACAACACCCTTTCATCCCCAGCACCACCAGCACTGCCACCGCTGCACCCGAGATAGCGCATCAGAAGCGTGACCGCGTCACTTGACCTTCCATTTTTCAAGGAGTTTCCCCATGTCAGAAACCGATCTGGATCGCAGAAATTTGCTCACCGCAGGCGCCGCAACTGCGATCGCCGCTGGTGCTCTGCTCGCTACCAGCAACCACGCCGAAGCACAGCAGGCCTTGCCGCCCAAGCTTTCGACCCATGCGCTCGACACCTACACCGGCAAGCAGGCGGCCGGCATT
>JANNCZ010000356.1:0-1963 GCA_031387185.1 Burkholderiales bacterium | reverse complement strand
ACAGCACCAGCACAATCGCCATGTTGGTGGCGAGGAACAGAACGATGCGTTTCATGGGCAACGGCACTCCGGGAAATAAGAAACAAAATGGCGGCGGCTTAACGGTTTTTCAACGGCGCAGTTTTTCAACGGCGCGGCTTTTCGACGGGGCGACTTTTCCACGAAGAAGCACTGCGCCAGCCACCCGATTTGACCAGCCGCAGCGCCGCTCGGTTCCGTTGTCAGTCTCGTGCAAGGTTCGCGCCGGCTTGATACCCGATGCCCACGCGGCGCTATCGAATCGAATTTCAAGCCGGCTGCTGCGCCTTCCACGCATCCACGATCTGCGCCCCCGTCGCCGCCCATACGCCACGGCGCGACAGGATGTGGTCAAGCGCTTGTTCCAGCGCGCCGATGCGATACGGTTGCCCGGTGATCCACGGATGCAGCGAAATCGCCATCACGCGCCCGCCTTGGGTAGCGGATTCGCGATAGAGCACATCAAACTGGTCGCACAGCGCATCACGAAAATCGTCTTCGGTGTGATGGTTGTTGATGAGGATTTGGTAATCGTCGATGTCGCACGGGTGCGGCATCGCGGTGACCGGTCCGGAAGCCGTGTTAAA
This sequence comes from Burkholderiales bacterium, assembly GCA_031387185.1. Lineage (GTDB taxonomy): Bacteria > Pseudomonadota > Gammaproteobacteria > Burkholderiales > JAEUOS01 > CANJDH01. The sequence continues at coordinate 1,358 of JANNCZ010000356.1, read as the reverse complement.
GGTATAGGGCATGTCGTCGTTGACCCAATCGCACAGATAGTCGCAACCCAAAGCGGCGACCAGATCAGGCGTCGCGAACGACTCGGACTTGGCAGGTGAGAGCCAGCCGCGAACCTTTTGGCCGGACGCTTTGCGCAAAATGTCGAGTGTCGTGGTGACAAGGCGTTGCTCTTCCTCCAGCGGTAAACCCTCGTAGTGCAGATGATCCATGTCGAGGCCATTGGCGAGAATCTCCCAGCCTTTGTCCACGCACGCCTTGATCAGCGCTGGGTAGCGTACCGCCACGGCGGCGTTGGTCGCGACCGACGCCATGATGCCGCGCGCTTCCAACGCACGCATGATGCGGAAGATACCAACGCGATTGCCGTAATCACGCAGCGTGTAGTGGCGCAGATCTGGATACGACGTGACCATCGCACCCGGTGGCTTGAAGGGCTTGCCCTGCATGTCGAGCGGGAACCATTCGAGCGCGGGGATCACCCACAACGCGATTCTTGCACCGTTGGGCCAGGCGACTTTGGGGCGCGTATGCAGTTGCGACCACGCGTAACGCTCGTGATCCATGCCGTAACGGCGCTGGTCATACTGCAAATAGCTGGCAGGCATGCCTGAAGAAGCGCTCCCAGAGCGGCTCTCGTGCGTATTGCCGGCGATGGCCGGGTTTGCGGGCTGACTCATACAGGCGCCTGCGCAACACTGTGCGCCGCCTTGGCAAACGCATCGTAGTTATGGTCGAGAAAGTGTTTGGCAATCTCGCGTCCGGTCGCCATCCAGACCTTGTCATGCCCGCAGATGTAATCGAGCGCTTCTTCAAACGCCTTGATGCGGTAGGGCCAGCCAACGAGATAGGGATGCAGCGGAATGCACATCACCGTGCCCGACTCCGCGCCTTCTGCATACAGGCGGTCAAACTGCCGCTTGAGGATTTCGGCATAGCGGCGCGGACTCACCAGATTGATGTTGTAGACGATCACGTCATTCATTTCGAGCGAATAGGGAATCGACGCCAGACGCCCTTTCTTCACCTTAACCGGCCCCGGCTGGTCATCGTGAAACAAGTCGCACACATAGGTCAGGCCCATGTCGGCCACGAGATCTAGCGTGTTGCCGGTGTAAGTCAACGCCGGCGCGAGCCAGCCATCGAGCTTCTGGCCGGTGTGTTTCTTGATCGTATCAATCGAATCCTGAATCACCGCGCGCTCCTGCGCCTCAGTCATGTTGAACAGGTAGCGCGTGTTGTAGGTGCCGTGTGAATAAAACTCCCAGCCGCGCTCGGCGCAGGCCTTGATGATCTCGGGATGGTGCTCGCACATGGCGACGTTGAGCGACACACTGCCGCGCACGCCACAGCGATCCAT
>JANNCZ010000281.1:0-3963 GCA_031387185.1 Burkholderiales bacterium | reverse complement strand
GCAGTTGTAGGCAGTAGCTGGAACCCCGCTTTTACATCAAGTGCTTGTTGGCAAACAATAAACTCGCAATTCTCCAGGGGGAACTTCAGGTTAGCGCGTAGGGTTCGACGTGATAGTGATACATGCCGTCGGGAGCGGGATGACCGTTGTATTGGTCAAACGACACCGCCTCGTGCGACAACGGCGCGCCGCCGCCGGCATACTGATTGAAGAACGGCACGCCGTTGAACGCCACGCCCATCGGCCCCATCGGCGTGTGCTGTGGCGCGGCACCGGTCTGCGGGTTGAGCGGAATGCGAAACACCATGTCGCGCTGTTCGATCACGCCCGGAGATTGCCGAAAGCGCGGTCTGCGCCCCTGGATATCCTCGTAGCGATAAGACTCGTAGCGCGTATCGCGGAAATAGGGGCTGCCATGATCGGGCAGGCAGGTGGTGGTCACGATCAGCATGTCGCCTTCAATGCGCGCTCGCGCGGCACCGGTGAAACGACTCAGGTCGGGCAATACGGCGGCACGCGCCGGGCGCAGGCCGAACATGCCGAGCGCGCCGCCTGCCGCGATCGCGGCCCCGGCGGCAAGGAACGCACGGCGGCGTGGCTGAATTGCACGCGCGCTGGTGATCGACGTGGAAGTCGAGAAATCAGAGACGGCAGAAGGGGTGGATGCGGCGGCAATCATGGCAAGCTCCTCTCATTAAACTCGTTGATGGTTGGCATGGAAATCATAGCCACACCCGCCGCCCGCCGCGCATGGATTTTGTAATCAAATGTTTGCAGCAGCGCAAATTTGGCCGCTACACTGTCAATTTTGGTTAAACGGCGCAGCGAAATGGGATTCTTGCTTGAGCAGCACGTCAGCGCCATTGAGCGCGACGGCTACACCATGATTGAAGACTTTCTCAGCGACGCACAGCTCGCTGAAGTGCGGCGCGTGCTCGCGCTCTATCTCGATACCCATAGCGGGCGCAACAACTTCGAAGGCACGCGCACCGAGCGCGTGTACACGCTGGTCGCGCGTGCACGGGCGATGTGGGACATCGTGCTTGACGCACGCATCATGGCCCTGTGCGAACGCTTTCTGTTGCCCAACTTTTTGCTCACCGCTTCGCAGGCGATCCGCATCAATCCGGGTGAGGCACCGCAGCCGTTTCACAGCGACGATTCATTCCATCACATCCCGCATCCACGCCCGCTGATTTCGCTCTCGACCATTGTCGCGGTCGATACGTTTACGGCAGAGAACGGCGGCACTAATGTCATCCCCGGCAGCCACTTGTGGGATGAGGTGAAACGCAATCAGATGTATTCATTCAGCGATGGCGGCAGCAGCGGTGACGGCGGCGCGGCAGCCGACGCACGCTTCGAGGCGCAAGCCATCAGCGCCACGATGCCGGCGGGCGCGTGCCTCGTGTTCTCCGGCACCCTGATTCACCGCGGCGGGCGCAACGTGAGCGCAGCACCGCGCTGTGCGTTCTCCAATCAATATTGCCAGCCGTGGGCGCGCCCGCAGGAGAACTTCATTCTCGGTGTGCCGCAGGAGGTCGCGCGGCAGATGCCCCCACGCCTGCAAGAACTGCTTGGCTATTCGATTCATCCGCCCTTCATCGGGCAGCTCACGGCGAGCCATCCGGTCAAGGCACTGGCTCCGGATTATGTCAATCGTGTCGTGGCGCAGGCGCAGGCAGCCGGGGCGCGCTTGCCGGAGTAACCGGTACAGCCAATACAATTGCGCCTGAACACTGAGGGAGCGCACGACGCTTCTCCTCTCGCTTCCTCTCAACGCATTTCCAAGCAGTGCATGCCGCAGTGCATGCCGCACTGCCTTCCTCTGTGTCGACAACATGACCAAACAAGAATTCCTCGCCCAACTCGCCCTGCCCGTGATCGGCTCGCCGCTGTTCATCGCCAGCAATCCCAATCTCGTCATCGAGCAATGCAAGGCCGGCATCGTTGGCGCCTTCCCCGCGCTCAATGCAAGGCCTGAACCGGTGCTGGGCGAGTGGCTCACGCGTATCAACAGTGAACTGGCGGCTTACAAGGCTGCAAACCCGCACGCCAAGGTCGCGCCCTATGCGGTCAACCAGATCGTGCATCAGTCCAACAACCGCCTGGAGCACGACATCCGTGTCTGCGTCGAGCATCAGGTGCCGGTGTGGATCACCTCGTTGCGCGCGCCGCCGAAAGAGATGCTCGACGCCGTGCACGCGTATGGCGGCATCGTCCTCTCCGATGTCATCAACCTGCGCCACGCCAGGAAGGCAGCCGAGTCGGGCGTCGATGGGTTGATCCTGGTGTGCAGCGGTGCCGGTGGCCACGCTGGCGCGCTCTCACCCTTCGCGCTGCTCGGCGAAGTGCGCGAGTGGTACGACGGCATCGTCGTGCTGGCCGGCTCCATCTCCAAGGGCGAGCATGTGCTGGCGGCACAGGCGATGGGTGCGGACCTGGCCTACATGGGCACGCGCTGGCTGGTGTGCCACGAGGCCAACACAACCGACGCCTACAAGCAAGGCATCGTCGACTCCACCGCGGCAGACGTGATCTACACCAACCTCTTCACCGGCGTCCACGGCAACTACCTGCGCCGCTCGATTGAAAACGCGGGCCTTGACCCGGACAATCTGCCAGTCTCGGACCCGTCGAAGATGAACTTCGGCTCAGCCGGCTCGGACTTCAAAAAGGCCTGGAAAGACATCTGGGGCGTGGGCCAGGGTGTGGGCCTCATCAAGACGATTGAGTCCACTGCCCAAGCTGCAGCCAAGCTCAAGGCCGAGTATGCCGCTGCGCGGGTGCGGCTGGCTAACGCATAGCTGCCTGAGGCGGGTTGCGCGGCTTCAGGATCCCGTGTCTTGAAAACCGCATCCCGCGTCCTTGCCAGACCAGCAGTTCGTCCTTCAGTAAAAAAGCCCGCGTCACATGGCCGTACCACCGCACTCCGCCTTGCACGCAAGCTCAAAGGCTCGTTTGGCCCGACGTGAAGTTTTTTCTCGACGCCAACGTCATCATTGAGCCGGCCAACTAAACGCAGCATCAACCTGATAAACTTGCTCTACAACTCTCCCCTCGCGTCGTCATTTGGTTGGCCTCGCTTGGGGCGGAAAGACCGCCGCAAGGCGGTCTTTCCATTTCTGCCGGGGAAATTCTGCATGCCGCGTACCCGCGTTTTCATCGACGGATTCAATCTGTACTACTCGCGCTTGCGGCGCACCCCGTACAAATGGCTCGACGTGGTAACGCTGTTTCGCGACGAAATTCTCAAAGCACAAGACCCGCACACCGGGCTTGCCAGCGTCAGTTACTTCACCGCGCCGGTCAAAGCCTCCTATGCGTCGCACGGCACCGCATCCGAGCAGGGGCAAACCCAGTATCACCGCGCCCTGAAAGCGCGTCACGCTGACACACTGAGCATCGTGCAAGGATTTCACACGTTTGAAGTCGCCAGCCTGCCGATGCACACGGCAGGCGTGCCGGCCAACAAAAGCGCGCGCAGCGCGGTGTGGATGATCGAAGAAAAGCAAACCGACGTAAATCTCGCGCTCGCCGTTTATCGGGCCGCCGTGCGCGGCGAATGCGAACAGATCGTGGTGTGCTCGAACGACGGAGACGTGGAACCCGCGTTAAAGATGGTGCGAACTGATTTCCCCGGCATCCGGATCGGCCTCGTGCTCCCTCTGCCCGAACCGGATCCCGGCCGCACCCGCTTCGCCAACCAGCGGCTCACTGCGCAGGCACATTGGGTGCGGCATTACATCCGCGATGAAGAACTCGCACGGGCACAAATGCCCGGCATTGTGCCGACGCGAAAGAAACCGGCGATCAAGCCAACGCACTGGTAGCCCCTGCTTTGCAGCGGGTCATGGCTCAACCTGTTACTACAAGTCGCAGAATATCGGCTAGCCGTCCCGGGCAGCATGGCGTTGCTAAAATCGCACATCAACCCTTGGGAGGGCCTGTCATGAAAACCGC
>JANNCZ010000253.1:0-6008 GCA_031387185.1 Burkholderiales bacterium | reverse complement strand
TCGAGACCCTGCTGCATGCCCCCTTCGGTGATGAATCGCTACCGGTGGTCGATGCCGAGTTCGCACGCACCGGCAATGCGCTCGCCACCGTAGAAGAGCGCATTTCCTCGGACGACGGCGAGATCGTGCTCGCCTGGTGGGATCTGCTCCCCGCATTTGTGATCACGGTGCCGCCAGGGCAGATGAACCGGCCCATCGGCGTGTACAGCACCTTCTTTCCGGCGCGCGGCGCGCAGCTCTCGGTCAATGGCGAAGCCGCCACGGCCAAGCCGTTCGCGCAGGATCGTTCGGGCAAGGCGTCGTCGAGCTGTGTGCTGGCGTGGTCGGAGACCTGGGTCGGAGCGGCCTGAGCGACGCGGCCTGGGCTCGCGCGGCAGCACCAGCCGCAAACCCTTGTCTACCAAGGGTCTCCGGCGTTCGGTCAGCCCGGCGTTCGGTCAGCCAAATCGAGCGGCTTCAAGCCTTCCAGCAAGGTCGGGATCAACTCCGAAACCGTGGGGTGGATGTGCATCGCGCGGCCAATCGCTTCGTAGGAAAGACCGGCGGTCATGACATCGATGATGGCGTGAATCGCTTCATCGCCCTCGATGCCGAGCAGGGCAGCGCCGAGAATTTTCTTTGACTCCGCATCGACCAGCACCTTCATGAAGCCCTGGGTTTCGCCGCGTTCGCGCGCCCGGCCGACGCGCGCCATCGGCATCTTGGCACGCAAGGCCCGGCGCCCATTCTTCTCGCAGGCGGCGCGCACTTCGCGCTCGCTCATGCCAACCCGCCCCAGCGGCGGGTCGATGAATAACGCGTAGGCAGGGATGCGATCGCTCACGCGCCGCGCGCCGCCATCGAAGAGGTTGGCAGCGACGATTTCATAGTCGTTCCACGAGGTGTGGGTGAATGCGCCGCGGCCGTTGGCGTCACCCAGGGCCCAGATGCCGGGCACAGTGGTGCGCAACGCGTCGTCGACGGTGATGAAGCCGCGTGCGTCGACGGCGACGCCAGCCGCCTCCAGGCCAAGATCGGCAGTGTTGGGTACGCGCCCCACGGCCACCAGCAAATGGCTGCCCACCAGTTGCTCGTTGGCGTTGCCGCAATTGACGCCTACCGCAACCCCGTCGCCATGTTTTGATACGTTCAAGCAAGTGGCATTGAGGCGGAACTCGATGCCCTCGCGCTCAAGGATGGAGCGGATCGCGTCGGAGACGTCATCATCTTCGCGCCCGATCAGGCGCGGGCCTTTTTCGATCACCGTCACGCGCGCACCGAAGCGCCGCATCATCTGTGCAAACTCCAGCCCGATGTAGCTGCCGCCGATGATCAGCAGGTGCTGCGGCACGATGTCTAGCTCCATCACGCTTGAACTGTTGAGCCATGGCACCTCGCCCAGACCGGGAATGTCGGGCACGCTCGCGCGCCCGCCGACATTGATGAAAATCTCCGGCGCTTCAAGCAGCTCGTCGCCCACCCGCACGGACTGCGGCCCTTCGAGGCGCGCGTGGCCTTGCAACACCGTCAGGCCGCGCGTCGAGCGCAGCCACTGCTCTACGCCCTTGGTCGACTGGCTTACCACCTCGTCCTTGCGCGCCTTGACGCGCGCCATGTCGATGCGGAAACCGGCGTCAATCATCACGCCGAAATGATCGCCGGTGCGCGCCACGTGCGCCGCCCGGGCGCTCGCCACCAGCGTCTTGGTCGGCACGCAGCCGACGTTGACACAGGTGCCGCCGAAACGCTTGCGCTCGATGATGGCGGTGTTACGCCCCGCTTTGGCGAGGCGGTGGCTAAGCGCCGGGCCGGCCTGGCCGGTGCCGATGACGATGGCGTCGTAAGGGGTGGGCATGGCGGTTTCCTGGTTAATGTCGGTTAAAGGACGTCCGGGCAAATGCTGTTCATTGTCTGCTTGCGCCACAATACGCCAATTCGGATGGGCACTGACAGAATGAGCCTCGCAATCGATCGCGTTCAAAGGAAGTTCAATCAACCGATTGAGTTGGCGCAACATGCGTCGAGCCCAAAGGTGAGTTGCCCATTCGAGGTAGCCTCGCTTCCACAGCTATACAGCGGGGTGGCGTGATGGCCCGCAATCTGCTGCATCCAACGCAACATTTTCATCGTTGTGTGACGCGGTGACGTCTACCTTGACGCCGCGCAGTTGGCCCGCCCTGCGCGGTGGGCTGTTTGCGCTGGGTGCGGCTCTGTTGTTCGGCGCAAGCACGCCCCTGGTGCAGCGCTTCGGCCTCAACGTCAGCAGCTTCTGGACTGCGGCGCTGCTGTACGCGGGCGCAGCGCTGGTCGGTGCACTGTCATTGCGTCCCCAGTCACAAGAGGCGCGTTTGCGCACGGCTGATCTGCCGCGCCTCGCGGCAATGGCGGCCTGCGGCGCTGCGTTGGGGCCGGTGTTGCTGGTCTGGGGCCTGGCGCATACCAGCGGCACCAGTGCATCCTTGATGCTGACGCTTGAAGCCGTGTTCACCGTGGTTCTCGCGCGCTGGCTGTACGCCGAGCAGATGGACCGCCGGGTCAAGGCCGCGCTGGGTCTGCTCACTGCGGGGGGTGTGCTGTTGGTACTGGACCAGGCGCAGGCGGCAGGCGCCACACAATGGCTCGGCTTGCTGGCCGTGCTCGGCGCGACGGCAGCGTGGGGGCTGGACAACACCTTGTCGCGCAGTCTTGCGGAGCGCGATCCCGGCCAGGTGGTGCTGGGCAAATCGCTGTTGGGTGCATTGGCGACCGCCGGTATTGGTTTCGCGTTCAGCGCGCCGCTTCCGCCACGTGATGCGGCGCTGGCGCTGCTGCTGATTGGCGCAACCGGCTATGGGTTAAGCCTGCGCCTGTATCTGCTGGCGCAGCGCGAATTCGGCGCCGCTCGTACCGGGTCGGTATTTGCATTCGCCCCTTTTCTCGGAGCAGTGCTGGCGTATGCACTGGGCGAGCGTGGCGCGTCAGTCTGGCTTATCGCGGGTGCGTTGCTAATGCTCGCCGGTGTGCTGTTGCACCTGATGGAGCGGCACGCGCACGAGCATGCCCACGAAGCGCTGGAGCACGAGCATGCGCACACCCACGATGATGGGCACCATACCCATCTGCATATGTCACCCTCCGGGGCGGCGCATAGCCATCAGCACAGGCATGAACCCCTGGTTCACGTTCATCCGCACACACCGGACGCACACCACGCCCACCGCCATTGATTCCCGCAAAAGGCGGCTCCAGGAGGCGCTCGTACCAACGCTTTCCATGATGTTGTCATGAAGAATGGCTCGCACCAAGGCGTTTCGCCCGGCTCCATGCTGGCTTGCCGTTTCTCGCAGGAACGCACCGGCTCTTGATCTGCCTCAACCAGCCCCGATCTTCAGGGTGCATCATCCAATCCACGTCATCCAATCCATAATGGCCTTTGGGCAGAACCGCATTGAAATGCATATTCTTGGAGAACACAGCATGCGCAAAGTATTGATGGCATTCATCGCCGGGTTGTCCTTGACGCTCAGCGGTTGCGGCTACAACGATTTCCAGCGCGGTGACGAGGCTGTCAAGGCCAGCTGGTCCGAGGTGGTGAACCAGTACCAGCGCCGCGCTGACCTGGTGCCCAACCTGGTCAACATCGTCAAGGCAGAGGCCAACTTTGAACAAACCACGCTCACCAAAGTGATTGAGGCGCGCTCCAGGGCCACCTCGATCCAGGCGACGCCGGAGCTGATCAACGATCCGGCTGCGTTTCAGAAATTCCAGGCGGCGCAGGGGGAATTGTCAGGCGCGCTGTCGCGTTTGCTGGTGGTCACGGAGAACTACCCGAACCTCAAGGCCAATCAGGCGTTCCGCGATCTGCAGGCGCAACTGGAAGGCACCGAGAACCGTATCACCGTGGCGCGCAACCGTTACATCAAGTCAGTGCAGGAATACAACGTGACCGTGCGCTCGTTCCCGTCGAACCTGACGGCGATGGTGTTCGGCTACAAAGACAAGCCCAACTTCACGGTCGAAAACGAGAAGGCAATTTCGGTTGCGCCCAAGGTTGACTTTGACGCTCCCAAGGCTGCGCCTGCCGCCCCCGTCGCGCCCGCCGCACCAGCGGCTCCTGCTGGAGTAGCAGCGCCCAAGTGACCACACATTCCGGGCGCACGCAGGCGCGCCGGCCGCCGCTTGCATGGGCGGCCGCCTTCATGGTGGCACTCGCGCTGTTCTGTTCGTGGAGCGCCGTCGCCCAGACAGCAGTACCTGCGCTTTCAGGGCGCGTGGTCGATCAAACCGGCACCCTCAACCGCGACCAGAAAGCAGCGCTCGAACAAACCCTGCAGGCGTTTGAAGCGCGCAAGGGCAGCCAGGTGGCGGTGCTGCTGGTGCCGACCACCGAGCCCGAGACCATCGAACAGTTTTCCCTGCGCGTCGCCGAGCAATGGAAGCTGGGCCGCAAAAAAGTGGATGACGGCGCCCTGCTGATCGTTGCCAAGAATGACCGCACCTTGCGGATTGAAGTGGGCTACGGGCTCGAAGGCGCACTCAGTGATCTGATTGCCAAACGCATTGTCAGCGACGTGATCGTGCCGCGCTTCAAACAGCAGGATTTTGCCGGCGGCATCGCGGCCGGCGTGGACCAGATGATTCGCGTGATCGACGGCGAGGCGCTGCCGCCCCCGCGCCCTGCCTCCCGCAGCAGCAGCCTGGGCGACCTTGAGCAATATGCGCCGATCCTGTTCGTGCTGGCCATGGTGGCCGGTGGCGTCCTGCGTGCCGTGTTGGGCAGGTTTCCAGGCGCACTGGTGACCGGCGGGCTGGTGGCGGTATTGGCGTGGTTCCTGGTGGGTGCGATCTCCATCTCCCTGATTGCCGGCGTGATTGCCCTGGTGGTCACGCTCGCGGGTGGTGGGCGCGGCATCGGTGGCTTCGGTGGCTTCGGTGGTGGCAGCGTCGGTGGCGGTAGGTCCAGCGGTGGCTTTGGCGGGGGCGGGGGCAGCTTAGGCGGCGGCGGCGCATCGGGTCGTTGGTAACGGGGCAAGAATGATGAACATCAAACGCATTGCCCGGCACTTGGCCATGACGCATTGGCAAGTCAATCGCACCTTTCCAGCCCATACCCTGCGCGCGGTGGAAAGCGCCATCAAGGCGAGCGAAGCCGCGCATACTGGCGAAATCCGCTTTGTGGTCGAGGGCGCGCTGGATGGCACGGCGCTGTGGCATGGGCAGTCGGCCCGGGCGCGTGCGATTGACGTGTTCTCGCAGCTGCGCGTGTGGGATACCGAGCATAACAATGGCCTGCTGATCTATGTGTTGCTGGCCGATCGTGACGTCGAGATCGTGGCCGACCGCGGCATTCACGCCCAGGCCGGCACGCCCGAATGGGAAACCATCTGCCGCGCGATCGAAAGCGCCTTCAAGGCAGGGAAGTATGAGGCCGGGGTGGTCGCGGGCATCCATGCCGCAACGGGGCATCTGGTGAAGCATTTCCCGGCTGCCGGCGCAAACCCGAACGAGCTGCCGGACAAGCCGCTGATTCTTTAGTGCGACGCCGGGCCCTCTTGCGAATTGCCCTTCGGTGCGGGATACTTTAGGTCTAAAGTATTTGCGGATGCCGACGCCATGCCCGACAACCAACGCGCCCTGGAAGATTCGATTGTTCTTGATCTGAAGGACCGGCTCTCGTATGCCGGCTACCTTCGGCTCGACACCTTGCTGGCGGCGCAGCAGCCGCTGTCGGTGCCGCAGCACCACGATGAAATGCTGTTCATCATCCAGCATCAAACCTCGGAGTTATGGATGAAGCTGATGATCCACGAGCTGTCGGCGGCGATCACTCACCTGAAGCAGGACCGCCTCTCGCCGTGCTTCAAGATTCTGGCGCGGGTCAAGCAGATCCAGATGCAGTTGTTCAACCAGTGGGCGGTGCTGGAGACACTCACGCCGACCGAGTACCTGCAGTTTCGCAGTGTGCTGGGCAACTCGTCGGGATTTCAGTCGCGCCAATATCGCAGCATCGAATTTCTGCTCGGCAACAAGCACGCACGCATGATTGAGGC
>JANNCZ010000244.1:0-2368 GCA_031387185.1 Burkholderiales bacterium | reverse complement strand
TCCGCGCTGGCGCGCATCAACGCCGAGCATCACAGCCGCTATGGCAAGGTGATCAAGGAAGCCGGGATTCAGGCCGATTGAAGATGTTGCGGCTCAGCTTGCGGGCAGCGCAGGTAGGACGAGCAGCGCAATACAGGAGAGGGCCGCATTGCCATGAATGAATTCATCGACGTTGGTTTGCCGCCACTCAAGCAGCCGTTTTCGTGGATGGTGCGCGCCAATAACATCCTGTTTACTGCGCACGGCCCGGTGCGCGCGGACGGCACGATTGACACCGGCCCGATTGAGCAGCAAGCCCGCCTTACCTTTGGCAATCTCAAACGCGCGGTCGAAGCCGGCGGCGCGACGCTGGCCGACGTGGCACAGGTGCTGATCTACATGACCGACGTGGCAGACATGGCGGCGATTGACGCGGTGTACCGCGAATTCTTTCAGCCGCCGTACCCGAACCGCTCCAGCGCCGGGGTGGCGCTGGTGGTGCCGGGGATGAAGATCGAGGTTGTCGCCTACGTTGCGCTACCGGTACGGTAAACGATGGGTGATTGGCGCGTGGCGCAAAAATCACGCAGGCTGCAATGTCGTTTCAACAGTGGCTGCCTGGCGCGTCAATGAGCGCCGCTCCGTGGCGTCTATGAGACTGCGCAGTCTGCAATCATGATCGGGGCGTCAAAAGGCCGCTCCTCACAATCGGCCGGCCCACCGCACTGCCACTGCTGCATCAGGAAGTCACCATCGGCATCGAGGGCAGCGAACGGAGAATGCCATACCCCTCTGCGCCATACGATGCCTTGATTGCGCTGACCCAAAAACGCGCGCAGTGCGCCGGTATCCGGTTCACCGTTGTCCAGCGCAGGACAAGCGCACACCAAAAACCGCGCGCCTGAATTGGGAAAGAACAATTGCTGCGAAAGCGGGTGCCGTTCCATCAGATTGAGTGCAAACGGCAGCGCGCTTCGGCGGATGCGGTAGATCGCGGTGTGCAGGCGCATGGCGTGCGCGGCTGCGTGCACCGTTGCTTCGGCCGCTGCAGTTGCCGCGGTAGCGCCAGCCGAGCCGATCGCGTTCGTTACATCGGTGCGCGCCATATCAATCGGCGCGTCAAATCGCTGCGCACGGCCCTGGTTCGCCTCGCTCGAATCACCAAGGGCCTCGATCAATTGACCAAACGGCGCGAAGTTCTGCGCAGCAAGTGGCGTGGCAATAATTGTGCGCAAGGCGGAGGTCATGAAGCAGTCACTGCGTTGTGTTTGAAGGTGAAAGGCAGTGCAAGAACCTTTTCCACCAAGGGTTTCAGGGGATCAACCTTGCTGTTTAAGGGCATCAACCCTATGTCGTGGTGCTGCGTATTTCATCCAGCACCGGCCGCAAATGCGCAAGAAACGCATCCGGATTTTCACTCATCGGGAAGTGCCCCAGTCCTTTCATGATCGTCACCTTCGCGCCCTTGATGCGCGCCGCTGCTGCTTCGGTGTCTTTGGGCGAGGCCGAATAATCGTATTCGCCGGTGAGCAGGTAGAGCGGGCAGACGCTGGTGTCGATGGCACCGATGCGCTCGCGAATGTCGCCTTCGACCTGATAGAAAAACAAGTCGCCGGTGAACACGCCCGGCCCGCCCTGCATGTAGTGCCACACGGTTTCCCAGCGGTGCGCGTCGGGACTCAAGGGTGACATCAGGCCGTACGCCACCGCGCCGCAGGCTTGCCCGCCGTGTACCTCGGCATGATTGAGCCAGGCCGATTCGTAGTAGCGATTGCCGTGAGCGGAGGTTTGCAGGCCGACCAGTGCGCGCAGATCGTGCGGGTGCTTGATTGCCAGGTCAAGCACGATGCGCCCGCCAATCGAGCAGCCCATCACCACCGGGCGATGCAGTCCGAGGGCTTGCGCGACGGTCATGATTTGCCCGGTGTAGGCGGCGGTGGTGAGTTGGTAGTCTTCTTTCTCCCATCCGGCCGGTGGTGAGGACTTGCCGTGCCAGGGCATGTCGAACGCGACCACGCGATAGTGCTGCGTGATGACGGGGTCGTTGAGCACGGCGCGGAACTGGCGCGCATCCGAGCCGGCAGTGTGCAGGCAGAGCAGCGGAATGCCCTGCCCGGCTTCTTCGAAATACAGTCGATGGGATTTGCCGCCGATCTCGATGTGGGCATAGCGGCCGGTGATGCTCTCGATGTGCGCCTTCATTGGCCGCGCCCCATGCCGCGTCGCGCGGTCGATTTCAGGGAGACGTGCGGGCAGCTCATGCTGCCACCTTGCGCGGTGACGCCAGCACCAGCTTGATGTAGAGCAGATACGACATCAGCACGCGTTGATCGCCTTCAAACGCCACGTCACCACGGCGCAGCAGCGCGAAGAAATCATGCCAGCCGGG
>JANNCZ010000237.1:0-18936 GCA_031387185.1 Burkholderiales bacterium | reverse complement strand
GAAGCACGATGCCGCGATCAAGGCCGGCGCGATGGCGCTGTTCGGCGAGAAATACGGCGAAGAAGTGCGCGTGCTCGGGATGGGTGATTTTTCGACCGAACTGTGCGGCGGCACGCATGTGACGCGCACCGGTGACATCGGCTTTTTCAAGATCGTGTCCGAAGGTGGCGTGGCCGCAGGCGTGCGCCGCATCGAGGCGGTGACCGGGCCCGGTGCGCTGACCTTTGTGCAGGAACTCGACGCGCGCGTGAACGAAGCCGCAGGCGCACTCAAGGCGCAGCCTGCCGAGTTGCCGCAGAAGATTGCGCAGCTCATCGACAACGTCAGGGCGCTCGAAAAAGAGCTTGCCAAACTCAAGGGCAAGCTCGCATCGTCGCAAGGCGATGACTTGGCCGGCCAGGCGGTTGATGTGAAGAGCGCAGATGGAACGGTGATGCGCGTGCTGGCAGCCGTGCTCGACGGCGCCGATGTGAAAACCTTGCGCGAGACACTCGACAAGCTGAAGGACAAACTCAAGACCGCCGCCATCGTGCTCGCCGCAGTGGATGGCGGCAAGGTGACGCTGATCGCCGGCGTGACGGCAGATGCGACCGCCAACGTCAAAGCCGGTGAACTCGTCAACTTTGTCGCGCTGCAGATTGGCGGCAAAGGTGGTGGGCGTGCCGATATGGCGCAGGCCGGCGGTACGCAGCCTGAACAGTTGCCCGCTGCGCTGGCAAGCGTAGCGTCCTGGGTGGCGCAGCAGATGGCACGGCGAGTGGCGCAACGTCCCTGATTGGGTGCGGCAGCGGCGCCGGTCATTTTCAGAAAACCGTTGGTGGGAGCGGCTCTTGGCCGCACATCCGCTCTGCGCCGGCGAACCGCAGGGCAGCGCACGACGCTTGAAGCCCTGGAGTATGCTCTGCGCATGAAACCGCCCGGCCGCCGTGCTGCCGCATCGCCAGATGCCCTGCTGATCACCACCGGCAGCATGCGCACGCTGCTGCCCGAAGTGTTCTATCGCAACCCGCTGCCGTCGGCCGTCAACGAGGTCAGCGCGGAGGCGCGTTATATCGAAGTGAACGATGCATGGCTGGCATTCTTCGGGTTGCAGCGCGAAGCGGTGCAGGGCCGCGCGCTGCGCGAGATTGAAACCTGGGCGTCGGATGCGCAGCGCCGCGAGTTGCGCGCGCTGCTGACCAGCCAGCCGCGCTTGCTGGATCACGAAATGCGCGCCAAAAAGCGCTCTGGAGAAGAGGCTGATGTGCTGGTGTCGTGGGAGACCTTCGACCATAACAGCCGACCCTGCATGCTATGGGTATTTAGCGATATCACTGCGCGCAAACAGGCCGAACGCCGTCTGCGTGAATCGGAGCAGCGCTTTGAGGCCATCTTCGCCCATAGCGCGCAACCGATGACTCTGACGCGGCTCGCCGACGGCGTTTATCTCGATGTGAATCGCGCGTTTGAAACCCTGAGCGGCTTCGCGCGTGACGAAATTATCGGTCACAGTTCGATTGAGATGGGCATCTGGCCGGTGCCAGGGGTGCGTGATGAATTGAAGCGCCAGTTTGCCGCCGGTCAAGTGGTGGCGAGCGTCGAGACGCAGGTGCGTGTGCGCAGCGGCCGCCTGCTGGACATCTATTTTTCCGCGACGCTGATCGAGATAGACGGCGAGCAGACCCTGCACGGCACGGTGTTTGATCTGACCCAGATCCGCCAGGCGGTGCAGGCGCGCGCCGTGTCCGAACAGCGCTTCGCCAAAGTGTTTGACGCCAGCCCCAGTCCCATCGTCATCATCAACCGTGCGACCGGTGCCTACAACAACATCAATCAGGCCTGGCTCGCGTTGTACGGCTATGCGCTTGACGAAGCGCTCGGCCGCACCGCCACCGAACTGGGCATTTGGATTGACCCTGCAGACCGCCTGCGCCTGATCAAACTGGGCCAGAGCTTCGGCCGGGTGCGCGGCATCGAAGCGCGCCATCGTGCCAAAAGCGGCGCAGTGCTCGACATCATCACCTCGATGGAGCCGATCGATCTCGACAGCGGCCCATGCTGGATCGTCTGCGTCGAGGATGTGACTGCGCGCCGCCGCGAAGAGCGTCTGCGCCGCACCTCGGAAGAACGCTTTGCCAAGGTGTTCGAGTCGAGCCCGAACCCGATTCTGATCGTCCACAGCGAGAGCGGCATCTACGCCGATGCCAATCAGGCCTGGCTCGATCTGTATGGCTACGCACGCGAAGAGGTGATCGGCCGCACCTCGGCTGAACTGAACATCTGGGTGGATCGCGCTGACCGCGCGAAAATGCTGGCGCTGCCCGCGGTGCGTGGCATCGAAGTGCGCCATCGCAATCGCGCCGGCGAGATCATCGAAGTGGTGGAGTCGATTGAGCAGATCGAACTTGACGGGCGCATTGCGCGCATTATCTGCGTCGAGGATGTGAGCCGTCAGCGGCGCGCCGAGCGCGCGCGCGCGCAGCTCGAGGAGCGCTTTGGCAAGGTGTTTCAGGTTGGGCCGCACCCGATTGTGATTGCGCGTGCTGCCGATGGCGCCTACATGCAGGTCAACCAGGCCTGGCACGATCTGCTGGGCTACTCGGCCGGGGACATTGCCGGTCATACGTCCGCCAGCCTCAATTTGTGGGTGGAGCCGGGCTTTCGTGAGCAGCGCCAAAAAATGCTCGCGCGCGGCGAGCCGGTGCGCAATCTCGAAACGCGCATGCGCACCAAATCGGGTGCGCTGGTGGATGTGTTGGTTTCATCGGAAGCGGTCGAGCTCGATGGCGAGCAATACGTGCTCACCATGATGACCGATGTCACCGAACGCAAGCGTGCCGACGATCAGATACAGTACCTCGCCACGCGCGACCAGTTGACCGGCCTGCCCAACCGCCTGCTGTTTTCCGACCGCCTGCGCCTCGCGCTGACGCGTGCCGCGCGCGATCACTCACACCTTGCACTGCTGTTCATCGACCTCGACCACTTCAAGGACATCAACGATACGCTGGGCCACCAGGCCGGCGATCATTTGCTGATGGAAGTCGCGGCGCGCCTGTCGGCACTGGTGCGTGGCGCCGACACGCTGGGGCGTCAGGGCGGCGATGAATTTTTGCTGTTGCTCGATGGCCTCGCTGATGGCACAGCGGCTGGCCCGGTGGCGCAAAAACTGGTGGAGGCGCTGACCGCGCCCTTCGATTACCACGGGCGCGCGATGAAGGTGTCGTGCAGCGTCGGCATCAGCATTTATCCCGACGATGCGCGCACCGAGGAAGACCTGCTGCGCAATGCCGACCTCGCCATGTACGCGGCCAAGGAATCGGGGCGCCACTGCCACCGCTTCTACTCCCCCGGCATGAACCAGCGGTTGCAGGAGCGCATCACGCTCGAAGAGCAATTGCGTGCCGCTGTCGAAAACGCGGAATTTGTACTGCACTACCAGCCCAAGGTCAATTTCGAATCGGGGCTGGTGACCGGCTGTGAAGCGCTGCTGCGCTGGCAGCGGCCGGGGCGTGGATTGTGGCAGCCGGGCCGCTTTGTCAGTGCGGCTGAAGACACGCGGCTGATCGTGCCGATCGGCGCTTGGGTGCTCAAGGACGCCTGCACCACCCTGCGCCGCTGGCTTGATGCCGGTCTCGCACCGTTGCCGGTCGCGTGCAATTTGTCGGTACACCAGTTCTCGGCCGCGCTACCGGATCAACTGGAGGCGCTGTTGCGCGAGAGCGGGGTACCCGCCCAGTTGTTGCAACTGGAAATTACCGAAACCGTGATGATGACCGATGCCGCCGCGCACCTCGACACGATGCGCCGCCTCAAGGCGCTTGGGGTGCAGATTGCGCTCGATGATTTCGGCACGGGTTACTCATCGCTGAGTTATTTGCGGCACATGGATCTGGATGTGCTCAAAATCGACCGCTCGTTCGTGCGCGATCTCGACGGCGACACCGATGCGCAGGCGATTGTGGCGGCCATCATCGCCATGGCGCGCAGCTTCGGTTTGAAGACCGTGGCCGAAGGCGTGGAATCGCCCGAGCAGGCGCAAGCACTGCGGCGCATGCGCTGTGACGATTATCAGGGCTTCCTGTTTAGCCCGCCGCTGCCGGCGGAGCAGTTTGAGGCGCAGTACCTGCTACCGGCTTAGCGCCGACGCCACGCCAAGACCGTTGGTGGAAGCCATTTTCAGGGCGGTTTCCCTGCGAAGTTCTGACCGCACGCTTCCACCGCATCAGGTCCGCGCGCAATGAAATGCAGTGCCGCAATGCCCGGCAGAAAAAAATAACCGCCACCGATGACGCGGGTGAAATCCGGCAGTCCCGCCAGTTTCTTCCCGGCCGGCAAGGCCGGCATGCTGAAGTGCCGCGTGGTGGCGCCGCCGCTCGTGGCAAGAATCGGGTCGGCCTCATCGTAGAGGTCACCGAATTTCTGGTTCATCAGCCATTGCTGTTGAATGAACTCATACTGGCGCTCGAGGTCGGCGTTGAGGGCGATGAACATGAGTCCGGCACCGCAGCGTTTGTCACCCGCCTCCGGCATGCGATGCACGGCATCACCGCAGGTGCCCGCTCCTTCGCATGCGCCGCCCTTGCAGCCGTCAGTCCAGGTGCGTCCGCGCCGCAGCAGGCGGTGCAGCTTGGAGGCTCGCACACCCGATTCAACATCCCACCCTTGCAGGTCGCGCGGGTTCGCACGGCGCACGTGCGCACCGCGCGGGCAGGCAAAGCCTGCCGCATCGTCGATGCGGTAGCGGAACGCATTGTCTGCGGCAGGCGCGGCGTGCGGGGGTACCAGCGGCGCGCCATCACGTGTGCGGCCAATCATTTTTTCAGCTGCGGTGGCCGCTGAAACTGGCGCCTGCGCCGGGCAACCTGGTGCGTCAGCAGCGGGGGCCGGGTAGTGCGGCAGTGGGTCGCCCGGCTGCGCGTAGCGCTCGAACGCATCGACGTCTTGCCGGTACTGGCGCACCACCATGAAACTGCCATTGAGTCCGAAGGACGCAGCCGCGTCGCGCCCCCCCTGATGCCGCCATTGCGCATTGGGGCCGACGGCGATTTCGCCGTATTCGTTTTCGTGTCCGAACAAAAACTCACCAGGGGCCACCACGTGGTCTTCAAACAGGTCTCCGGCCGCCAGGCGCGCGGCTTTGTCGGCACTCGCTGCGCGCAGACCGCGAATGACGGGTTGCGAATTGCCGTCGCGAAAGCCGAACGATTCGTACGACTTGGTGCTGCCGTCACCATCGGGCTGGAGGTAGGCGGGGCAGGACGCCACCGGCGCAATCGCGTGCGCGAGTCCGGCGGCCTGCAGTGTTGCCGCGTTCAAAAATGCAGGCGGTTGCGGCGTCAGGCCGGCCGCAAAGTAGGCTGCCAGCAGATGCACCTGCTGCGGGGCCGGCTGCACGGCGGATGCCGCGGCGTGTTCGGCGTCCCGTTCCCCGCCAGCCGATGCGGAGGTCTCAGCGGGTCCGGGTTCCACGTCGGCCCACTTCCATTGCGCCGGCTCGTCGCCGAACAATGTGGCGCGACCTGGATGGGCCATGCCGGTCTTGAACAGGCTGGCAAAGGGCAGATCAGCCGCTGCTTCGAGACCAAGGGCCGCCAGCCCGGCGTAAGTGAAACTGAGTGCCAGCGCGCTCGAGTGTTTGCGTTGCGCGCCCAAATCGGCCACGCATTTGACCAGGCCGGCGCGCAGTTGCGTGCCAATCCACGCGCGCGCCTTGGCCGGATCTTCGACGCGCAGAAAAACATAATGGCACTGGCGCAACGGCGAAAACGCCGACGCCACAATCGCCTGAATGTCGTCCTGGCAATGGCGGATGTCCAGGGGTGCGGTCATGATGGTGTGTTCATCGGCGTGCGCATTGGTGTGTCCATGCTGTTTGGCTCATGATTCAAGCGCCCTCACAATTTGATCGTCTGCCACATGGTCGCGCGTGCCGGGAGTGTTTTCAGCCGCGTAAAGCACGCGCCCGACGGCCTCGCGAAAGCGCGTGGCGCGTTCGATATCGGCATAGGTGACGTTGTAGGCCTCATAGCGGAACAAATGCGGCACCATGCTGTCGCGCGCGTAGCTCTTGAACCACTGCTCATTGCGGCATCCGCCGAAATACGCCAGGGGTGTGGGGGGAAACCGGCGTGCATAAGTGACCGCCGGGTGACCCGGGCGAGCAGCGTCGCGCAGCGGCAATTCGGTACATTGCCAGATCAGGTTGATGCCGCCTGGCGTGCCGAGGATGAAATCATCGAGGTAGCCGCCGAACGGCACCTCAAAGTTGCTGGCAAACACCAGGCGCCGGCCCCGATCGATAACGTGCCAATGCCCGAAATGAATGCCAGGTGCAGTGCCCAGGCTGCCCTCGGTGCACCAGATCATGCCGATACTGTTGATGGCCCACAGGATATAGCGCAGCAGCGGTGCGAACAGCCAAAGCGGGCGGCGCACTTCGGTGACACTGATCATGTGCTGCATGCGGTACGCAAGCCTGGCTTCGCAGGCGCGGATCGACGGGTGAATCTGCCGCGAGCGATACAGCTCCACGTTGACGGGCAGGTCGGCGGCATCGAGCAGCGTACCGGCTGCCTGCATCATGATTGCTGCGGTGGCGGCCAGTGCGACTGCCGCGAACGGCGCTGCAAGAAGCAGTGCCGCTACCGGCAGATGCGACCAAGTTGATGCCTTGAATGCGTCCACCAGCCAGCCGGTCAGAGGGGAGAGCGCGATCGCAGTCAGAGCACCGGCGTCGCCTCCGCTGAACAGACTCCATGCCGCCATCACTGCACTCACGCTGATGCCCAGCGCCGCAGCGCCCGCCAGCAACGCGAGGATCACGATGAGCACCACCGCGCCATAATTTCGTGCCACCAGCAGCGTCGCCACCAGCAGTGCGGTCGCGAGCAAGGCGATCGAAAGGGCCATCACCCAGTCGGCCCATGTGCCGGCCAGCGGGCTTGCTGGCAGTGCGGCCGGATGAGCCAGAGGGGCCAGCGGGGACAGCATGCCATGCGGCAACCAGATGGCAATGGCTGCGAGTGCCAGCAACAGTGCGGCGCCACTGCTGACCAGCACGCCCACATCATCGATGCCGCCTGGGCCGCGCCAGATCACGGTGGCCGCACGCATGACAAGGGTTGCGGCCGTGATTGCCGCAGCGGTGAGGACCGCCACCAGCATCCAGCGGGACGGCGGGCCGTTGACTGTATGCGCAGCTGCAGCGAGCAGAACGCCGTGCAGGGCAATTAGCGCCAATGCTGCCACCAGAAAGTGCCGGCGCGTCGGCACGAGTGCAGAGTAAAGCAAAGAAGCTGCGACCAGTACGCCGCACTCGAGCACAATCCAGTGCGCTAACGGCGCGGGCGCGAGCAGTGCCAGGCCTGTGGATGAGGCCAGGCAGATACCGACGCTGGTAGCTGCCAGCCACGCCATCAGCCAGGCTCCCAACCCCTTGGAGGCCTGCCGGTACTGCGCGCTGGCCAGTGCGGCGAACAACACGATGGCGAACAACAGCACGCTGGCAAACCAGTGAAACCGAATTTGTGCCGCAGGCGCGGAGAGTTCCAAGCCCGCTCCCGCGCCAGGCAGCGTCCACCAGGCGATGAGCGCCAGTGCCACGCATGCCAAGCTGCCCGTGATAAGCGGCGCACGCGTGAACGCACGCGCAAACAAGATGACCCCGAACGCCAGGAGTGCGGTCATCACCAGCGCCAGCGCTGCCGCCGCTGCGGTGCTCCCGGCTGCCACCATCTGTGGCCTCCACGCCATGACGGGGGCCATCAGGTCCATCAGCACGGCAGGTGACGCCGCTTCGACACTCACGATCACTGCGCCGGCCACGCACAGTGCCACGAGCGCAATGGCGGCCCAACGCAGGCCCTGATGGGCTGCCAGCCAGATCAGCACCAACCCTGCGAAGGCCATCAGAATGAACGGCGCGACGCCGATCCACACCAGTGCCACGGCGCACAGGGTCGCGGCCAGCAGAGCCAGCATGACCGGCAGCCACTCTCCCCGATTGGGTGCGGTGGTGCCGCGCGCAGCAATCCGCGACAAATCATGGGTGCCGTGGCGCAAGTAGGCTGCGACTGCGCTTGCGGCGCGCGTCGCGCCATCGTTGATCCATTGCACCACCAGCCCGCTCACGGCGGCGGCAGCCGTCCACGTCAGGCCGGTCGCGCTGCGTGCTAGCGGTGAGCCAACACCGGCAAATACGGCCGCCAGTGTCAGCCCCGCCACAGCCGCCCAGACCATGGTCGATACGATGCCCGTGTACGGCGGGATGCTGACCAGTGCAAGCACAAACCCCTCCGCCGCGCTGAGCGCTGCCAACGCACCCACCGCCAATGCCGGAATCAGGACGGCGGCGCCCGCATTGGTGGCGACGACGATCAGGGTGGACAAGACCAGCGCAACGATCACAGCGGGCCATCCAAACCCAAGCGCAGTCAATGGGCTGAGCACCAGCAAAGCAGCGATCGAAGCGGCCTGGACAGGCCGGTTCATCCAGTCCCTGCGCCAGATCGAACGCGGGCGTGGCTTCCATGCGCCTGGCAGCGGTTTGATGGCACCAATGAGGCTGTCCACGATTTGCGCGCGTTCGGCCTGTGCCGGGATGACGCCGGGGCGATTGAAGGCGGCACGTGCAAGCACGAAGTTGGCGTCATCGGCAACGATCTGCTGGCGATTGCGGTCACGCACACCGACAAAACCGCCGGCCGCGAGGTCGAAATTGTCTGCCAGATAACAAGCCAGTGATGCGCCGCTGGCCCCGGCCCAGTGCGGATCGGCCGCATCGAGCAGTTGCGTGATGCTTGCGCCCGCATGGGTCACGAGCGCGGCGGCCAGTTCGGGCCGCTCGACCCCGGCATCAATGGCCCATTCGAACATCAACGCCGGCAGCGCATCCCGGTCGCCCGGGTGCGGCGGCAGGAGGGCCAACGAAGCGAAGTGCAGGCACAAGACTGCACCCAACTCCTCGCGAAGCCGCGTGTCAATTTTCGGGATCAGCGCCTGCAGGCGCCCCGCTGCATCTGCATCGGCGACCGGGACAAAAAGGCAAATCATGCATGGATTGGCCATGGCTACCCCAGCGGATCAAACGCGACCGGCATGTGCGTGATGATGACGCCGTCGTAGGTGATGCGCGATTCGAACAGCTTGCGCTCGGCCCAACGCAGGCCAGGCATCTGGAGCAGGCCGATCACCGCGCTCACAAGAATATCGATCACCAGATAGCGTGCCACGCAGTGCCGGGCACCGAGGCCGAACATCAGGTACTCATCTTCCGGATGACGCGCCCAGCCCTCCGCATAACGCGTTGGCCGATAGATGTCCGGCGCCCACTGCGCTTCGGGATCGAACATCGCGCCGATGGTGGCGAGTACCACGCCTCCACCAGCTTTCAGTGCCCGCGATGCTCCGCCACCGATATCGCACCAGGCATCGCGTAACACCAGGCGCGGCAGCAAGGGGAATACCGGGCGAAAGCGCAGCAATTCGAGGATGTGTTGTTTTACTTCAAGCCGAAATGCGGTATCGCTCCAAGCGGCGGTGCCCAGCGCTTGCGCGCTGGTGGAGAGTTCACGATGCACGCCGGGCCTGGCAAAGAGTTCCTGAATCACCAGGGCGCCGGCCTGCACAGTCGCGGGATGCCCGACCCACATCATGCCGACGGCATTGCGGCGCACATCTTGCTGGCTGGGCTGACCGGGGATATCAGGCCAGACCCGCGTCACGCGTGTGCGTAGCGCCTCGGCTTTTGCCTTGGCACGGGCTGTCACCTTTTCAGGAGCCACAGCACCGACGACGAGATGGGCACCCAGATAACGCAACTCCATCAACAGCGCGACTTCGTCGTCGCGGGTTTGATCGGTCAGCGCGCCCGCTTGCGGCCCGAGCGTCTTGCCGAGCTCACGCCAGACCACCCAGATCAGGTAGTCGTCGATCAGGTCAATCCGGGTGAGGCCTTCCTGCCGGATGAAGTGGAGTCGCGCTGCACTTTCCGTTGCTGCGGCGCTTCCCGGCGGGTGCGCACGCTTGATCCAGTCGATGAGCATGGCGCGATCAGCACTCATGTGCGGACCGTCATCGAACCCGATCACAAATTCGCCGGCCGGCAGATTCGGCAAGTGGGCGGCGTGCGAAAAATCGGCAGTGCGCGCCATGGCGGCATCGAGCGTCGCACGCGAAGCCATCACCGGGCTTGGGGCAAGGCGGTTGAGCAACGGAAAACGCCGCAGCAGCGTCATGACCAAACGCAGCAACCCGGGCAGGTGGAATACCCGGCCTACGACGGCGTAGGCAACGAATTTGATCCCGTCACGCATTGGTGGACTTTTGGCCAGGGCCGGGTCTGCGAACCGCATTTGCTTTGGCTTGACCAGCCCTGGCGGGCTTCTCTTTTGCGCGGGGTGCGACTACCGCGCTGTCGGGAGCGCGTCCGGCCGAAATTTTTTCCATCTGCAAGGTGGCCCGGCTCCGCAAGGGGGTCATGCCACACGTTGCTGCTGCGTCGCGGGCGGCTTCGAAATGGCGGAACGCCGCTTCCGGATTGGCCGCCGCGCATTCCGCCTCGCCCAGCACATACAGGGCGCCGGCATGGTGGCCAGCCTGACCGAATGCCTGCGTGGCGGCGACTGCCCGCCTGGCCGCCGCAACGGCGTCGCCATGCCGGCCTGCCAGCGTCAGGGCGATGCCCAGGTTTACCGGGATGTAGAACTCGTTGTAACGCCCGCCATGCAGGCTGATCTTGTCCGCATCGGCGCGCTCCAGCAAGGCCAACCCTTCCGCGACCCGGCCGCTGCACGCGAGTGCGCCGCCGAGTGCTGCGATCGCGGGTGGCGACATCGTTGACAAGTCGTGGGCCCGGCAAAGCCGTACGGTTTCCTGCAGCAATGTCACCACCTCTGCGTGACGGCCTGCCTCGCTCCAGATTGCCGCTTGAATCACATCGGTCAAGGCCCGCGAAAACGCGTGCTCCTGTCTCGACAATTCCAGGTAGCAGGCATCGAGGGCAACCTGGGCGGCCGCCAACTCGCCGCTGCGCGCCAGCGAATCGGCGAGGAACACTTTTATGCCCACTTGCGCAATGACCGCCCAGCCGGGAATGAGCTCACTCTCGCCCAGCTGCGCCGCGAATATCCGTTCCATCTGACGTGCTTCGACAATCACTTGCGCATAGTGGCCGCTGCCGTGCTTGAGCATCAGTCGTGCCTGGGCCGCAGCCATCTCAAGAGCGGTATTGCCTGCGCGCTTTGCAGCATCGGCTGCCTGCCCGGCAGCATCGAGTCCGGTCGCGTAGTTGCCCTGGGTCCAGTGGATCACGGCCAACTGCATGTGAATCGTCGCCAACCGCTGGTCATCCGCGAGCTCCCGCGCGATAGTGTCTGCCCGTGCCAGGTTCTCGATGATTTGATCAATGCGGCCAAGTGGCAGCAGGGCAGCGAGCGCCTTGATGCGCAATCCAAGTTCGCGCGGGAGCAGGGCCGGGTCATAGGCGACACGTCCGGCAGCCTGCAAGCCGAGATCGAAACTGCTGACCGCCTCGCGATTGGCCGAATGGGCGATGGCGCGTGACATGGCGCTCAGTGCCAAATCCACAGCGTCATACCAGACCTCGCCGCCGATCGCGTGCCGGAGAATGACGGCGGCATTTTTGTCGCGCTCCGGGACGGAATGCGCCATCAGGCCCTCGCACGCCTTGCGATGCAGCCACTGACGGCGCGCATGGGTGAGCGATGCGCTCACCGATTCCTGGACCAAGCTGTGGCTGAACGAGAACGCCACGGAGCCCGGCGGTGGCGGATTGAGCAGTCCTGCGGCGGTCGCAGCGCGCAGGGCCTGCGCGACCTCGCTGCTGTTGCCGGCGATCATGGGGCCGAGCAACTCAGGGGTGACAAAATCCCCCAGAATTGCTGCGGCCTCTACCACCGCTTTCGCCTGCACCGGCAAATGGTCCACCCGTGCGCCGATGACTGACGCGATCGACGCCGGCACGTTGCGCTTCTTGGGTGGGGCCTGGAGCGCAGCGTGACCTGTGGCGTCGCCCAGATTGCCCTCGTCGACCAGATTGAGCGCCAGTTGTTCGAGGAAAAACGGGTTGCCGCCGGCTCTGGCGACCAGGGCTGCGCGCGCTTTGTGCAGTACTGGCGCATCGCCCAACAAGGTGGTTGCGAGCCGATGCATTTCGGCATCGGGTAGCGCCGTGATGGCGATTTCGCGGAACTGATGGCTGTCGCCCCAGCGATGCGTAAAGGCAGGCCGGTAAGTCGCGCAAACAATCAGCCGATGCAGATCGAATTGCTGAATGACGGATTCGAGCAGACGGATGCTTTCACGGTCCGCCACATGTAAATCCTCGATCGCGAGCATCACCGGCGCGGCGCGTAGCCGGTGACGCAGCAAGGACGACACAGCTTTGCCGATTGCGCGGCGCTTTTGCGTCGGTGCCATTCCGCTCCAGGCGATGCCGGCGTCGCCCAGGCTCAAGAGGTCGATGGCGGCGGGCCGGTGCTCGACCATGTCGGCCGGCAACTCGCGCAATGCCAGCAGGGCTGCGTCGCGTGCCGCATCGGCCTCCCGGCTCGACGCGACGCCGAGGAGTGCGCGCATCAGGTCAGCCACCAGACTGAAGGATATATGGCTGGCGTAAGAGCGTGCCTGCGCACAGCGCACATCACATCCGGCGGCTCCGGCATGCTTCCTGAATTCTTCGAGCACACGTGACTTGCCGAAACCGGCATCGCCAACCAGACCGATGACGCTCGCGCCGCGTTGTCCGGATACGACGGCGTTGGCGACCACTTGCAAGTGGTCGACAACAGTATTGCGCCCGATCAGGGGCATCGCCACACGTGTGCCAGCAGCTACACGTGCGCCGCTGGCCGGCCAGTTGCCCTCGGCATCGGGGCCAAGTTCGAACAAGTCGACCTTGGCCGCAAAGCCACGGATCGCGTGGCGCCCCAGTGAGCGCGCGTCAATCCGGCCGTCGACCATCCGGTGGGTAGCGCCGCTGATGAGCACCGTGCCGGGGCGTGCCAGGCTTTCCAGGCGTGCGGCCAGATGAATGGCGGTGCCGTCGGTACGATAAAACGCGCCGGAGTTTTTGTCCGCTTTGCCGAACAACACCTCACCCGAATGCAGGCCGACTCGCATGATCAGGCCGGTAGCAGAGTCGGCGTGTGCCGCCTGCTGCGGCGCTTGGGCGAGTGCGGCACGACGATGGATGTCGATACCCGCGAGACAGGCGCGCAGCGCATGGTCTTCCTGTGCCAGCGGTGCGCCAAATACGGCGAGCAGTCCGTCACCGCGGATCTGGACGATGGTGCCGCCGAATGCAGTCACGCCTGCCCGCATCAGTTGCACCGCGCGCTCCAGATGCGCCTGCGCCTGTTCCGGGTCGAATTCAGCGACCTGCTCGGTCGAGCCGCACAGATCGCAGAGCAGGACCGTAACCTGTTTGCGCTCGGCGCGTTCGAACGCACGCGTGGTCGCCGGGGTGCGGGCTACTTTGCGCACTCGACGCGCCGCAACCGGCGCAGTAGTCTGCGAAGTGGTTGCCGCAGTAGCCACCGGCATAACCGCTGCCGCAGCCGCCTTTGCCTGCGGACTGGGGCGCGTACCGGCCAACGAGCCGCAATCGGGACAAAATCTGAATTGCGGCTTGACCGTAAAACCGCAAGCGGTGCAGCTCGGCATGTGAGATCCCGTTTGGTCACGCTTGCGCAGGCCAATCACGGCATTGGAGTCCCCGGCGTTTGCCTGAGACGAATCCCGCTAGAGACCTGACAGGTGCATTATTCTTCCATGGATACTGGAATCTAGTGTAGCCGAATCGCCCAGCCCCCTTGGGCCGGCCGCAGCGGTGGCCACTGCAAATGCGGCAAATCCCGCAGCACCACAGGAGACGGAGACGCAAATGTCAGACAACAACCAGAGTGGTGCCGAGCCAACGGCTATCCGCCTTGCCTGTTTTGGTGATTCGCTCATGTGGGGACAGGGTTTGAGACCCGAGGACAAATTTGCGTGGCGCGTCTGGGATGCCCTGCAGCCTTCGGGCAACGTCGCGACCATGTGCCGCCTTGCTGCCAGTTCGCTGATGCTGCGCGCGTCCGCTGGCGCACAAATCGGTGCCACCACGCGGCCGGCGCTGGGCCGCGCGACGCGCGGGTCGGGGATCGTCGACGTGGTCTTTGGCCCGCGTATCGTCCCGCGCTGGCTATCACCGACACTCGCAGGCGAGATTACTGCGGCACCGCCGACGGTGCTCGAGCAGATCGCGACCTTTGATGGCAATGCCGCCACCATTGACCTGGTGCTGGTCAATGGTGGCGGCAATGACATCGGCGTCTTTTGGTACATGACTCCCGCGACCTCGATTGCGGCGCTGAAGCGGCGCATCGAGAAGGTTTGCTATCACGACATGTGCACATTGTTGTTGCGCGTGGCCCGGCAATTTCCCAACGCCTGCATTGTGGTGCCGGGATATATGCAGAGCTTGAGCCCTGCCACGGCGACGGGTGTTGCAACGGGGAGCGGCGGCGTGCTGTTGCGCTTGATTGGCCGGCTCTGCCGCCCGGTGCTGAACCGCGTGTTTGAACGCAATCGGGTATTTCGCGAAGAGACGGCACTGCAACTGCGCCGCGCGGTGCACGCCACCGCAGCCCTCGTGGGCGAGGCCGAGCTGGCCACACGCCTTGCAGCCGGGCCCGATTCGGGGCAGGCAGCCAGCGCTGCCGCCACGAGCAATCAGCGGGTGATCTTTGCCGATGTCGATCATTTTTCCCAGGAGAACGCCGCGAACGGCAGCGATGCCTGGGTCTGGGGGATCGATACTTCTCCGTTCATGCCGCAGGATCCGCTGCGTGAGTTGCGCCGTGGCGTTTGCACGCGGCTTGGCCACTGGAGCTCGTGGTACTGGGCGTCGGTGGGGCATCCCAATCCACTGGGTGCCCAGGAAATTGCCGATGGCATCCTGCGCAGTCTTTCCGCGTGGAGCCGGCACACCACGGCGCCTGCCGCAGATCGACTGCGCGCCGCAATTGCGCGAGCCGTGGAGCGGCGTGCGCTGGCCGGGGAGTGAAGTGGCTTGGCGCCTGGCCGCCGGCTATTGACGCCGGCGTCATCGGCTGATTCGGCGCGGCGCTTCGGTCTTTGCAAACCGTCTTTGCAAACCGTGTGTCAAACCCGGACATTGCATTATGCTTTGCCCAATCCGGTCGTTTCCACCCATTCCCTTCATCACCGCCGTCAGGGGCGTCACCGTCTGCTGCATTGGGCGCCGGTCCTAACGCAATCCAGCCTTTATGCTGTTTACCTTAGCACGTACCTGAACCCACATCGTCCGCATGCAACTCGATTTCTCCACCCTCACCGAATACCAGCGCTACAAGCTGATGGCCAGCCTGATCGTGCCACGTCCGATTGCGCTGGTGACCACGATCAACGCACAAGGCGTCGTCAACGCCGCGCCGTTCTCGATGTTCAACATGCTCGGTGAAGAGCCACCGATCGTGATGATCAGCCTGAACAAGCACGCCGGCGGTGGGCTTAAAGACACGGCGGCCAACATTCTCGCCAGCGGCGAATTTGTCGTACACCTTGCGGACGAAGCGATTGCCGAACAAATGCACGCCTGCGGCGCGAGTCTGCCACCTGATCAAAGCGAAGTGGAATTGGTCGGGTTCACCACGCAACCCTCCAACGCCATCAAACCGCCACGCATTGCCGAAGCGCCGGTGGCATTCGAATGCAGGCTGTGGGAAAAGCTCGAAACCGAGAGCCGCTACATTTTCATCGGCAAGGTGCTGTGGCTGCACGCGCGCGACGAGTTAATCGACCTCGAGAAATATCGCGTCAGGCTACAGAACTATTTCCCGGTGGCGCGTTTTGGCGCGAGCTTTTACATCAACACGCGCGAGCGCTATGCGCTTGGAGACAAGGGCGGCAGCGGCGAAGCGCCGCACGCCACGGCCATCGACGAAATTTGAGATCCAGAATCCACACCCGGCGCCCACACGCACCCAGAAAAATGCCGACATTCAGTTACGCACAAACCGACCCACTTCCTCACTGCTCCCTACTCCCGGCAATGCTGCGCAACCTCACCACCCACCATCGCTATCCCTACTCGCCAATCACGCGCCGCCCGGACTACACCTGGCCAGATGGCAAGCGCCTCGCGGTATATCTTGGCTTCAATGTTGAGCACTTCGAATTCGGCAAAGGCCTCGGCGCCAGGCTTGCACCTTCAGGTGATCCTGACGTGCTCAACTTTGCCTGGCGCGATTACGGCAACCGTGTTGGCGTCTGGCGCTGCCGTGACCTGTTTGATGAACTCAAATTGCCAGTCGGCTTGTTGATCAATACTGCTCTGTACGACTACTGCCCCGAAGTCATCGCGGCATTCCGCAAAGACCAATACGCGTGGGGCGCGGAAGTGATCGGTCACGGCCACACCAATGCCGAGCGTCAGGGTGACATGACCGAAGACGCCGAGAAAAAGCTTATCGTCGAGTGCAGCGCACGTATCGCCAAAGAGGAGGGCACCGCTCCACGCGGCTGGCTCTCGCCGTGGATTTCGGAAAGCGCGGTCACGCCCGATCTGCTCAAGGAAGCCGGCTACGCCTACAACCTCAACTGGTGCCACGACGACCAGCCGCAAAAGATGGCGACGCGCGCCGGTGATCTGTGGACGATTCCCTATCCGCAGGAGATCAACGACATCCCGGCCGTGATCGGGCGTCAGTGCGGCGCCGAAGAATTCGCCAACATGATCATCGACTGTTACGACGAGATGATGGTCCAGGCAGAAGGTGCTTTAACCAAATCAGCGCCGGGGTTCATTGCGCCGGGCACGGAAGCTTCTCGTGTATCAGGCGCGCCGGGCAACGCTGGCATACGCGGGGGTCAGCCGCTGGTGATGGGCATTGCACTGCATCCCTATCTGGTCGGTCAGCCGCACCGCCTGCGTCAATTGCGGCGCGCGTTGCAGCACATCTGCAACGATGGCCGCGCGTGGTGGACAACGCCAGGGGCGATACACGATCACGTGGCTGCTCTGACGGTGTAGCGCCAGGATCCGCTCCAGGAGCCATTCGGCAAGCCGCATGTGCCAAAGATCCGCTCCAGGAACGGGTTTCGGCTCGATGCTTCTTCCGAAAATCCTACTTCGCAAACGCCATCTGCGGCAGCCACAGCGCCATTTGTGGGAAATGGATCAACAGTCCCGTCATCACGATCATCGAGATAAAAAATGGAATCGTGCCCTGGAACACTTCGTTGATGGTGCCTTCGCCACGCACGCCCTGGATCACGTAGAGCGTCATGCCGACCGGTGGGCTGATCAGGGATATTTCGCACATCAGCACAATGAACACACCGAAGAACACCGGGTCGATGCCTGCTGCGACGATGATCGGGAACACGATTGGCACGGTGCCTACCAGCATCGGCAGGGTTTCAAAAAAGATGCCGAGCAAGAGATACATGATCGCCAGCACCCACAACAACTGGATCGGCGAGACGTCGAGCGATTTCACCAGGCCGGCCAGGGTTTGCGTCACGCCCAGCAGGCCGAGCACGAAGTTGAGATAAAACGCCATCGCCAGAATGAAGATGCTCATCGCGGTCAGGCGCATGGTGGCGCGGAACGAATCGTGCAGCATCGCCACCGAGAGCTTGCCGTAGAGTGCGGCCACCACGAGGGTGGCGGCGACGCCGAGCGCGGCACTCTCGGTCACCGTGGCCCAGCCGGTGTAGATGCTTACCATCACCACCATGAAAACCGACAAGGGCGCCAACAGGTGCTTTAAGCGCCGGAGCTTTTCGCGCAGCGGGCTGTCGGGTTCGCGCGTGCCGGCCCCGGTCAAGTCGGGCCGCCACCAACTGATGAGGATGATGGTGAGCATGAAGATTACCGTCATCAACAGGCCGGGAATCACGCCTGCGGCATACAGCTGCCCGGCCGAGGTGCTGGTCATCGCGCCGTAAACCAGAAAGGCAATGCCGGGCGGAATCAGGTTGCCGAGGCTGGCACCGGCGGCAATCGAGCCCAGCACCATGCGCTGATCGTACTTGCGGTTCTTGAATGTCGGCAGGGCGATGGTGGCGATGGTCGCCGCAGTGGCTACCGACGAGCCGGACACTGCAGAGAACAGGGCCGATGCGCCGATGTTGGTGTGCAGCAGCCCTCCCGGCAGATAGTTGAGCCAATCGGCGAGCGAGCGGTACATCTTGTCGGTGGCGCCGCCGCGCACCAGGATTTCCCCGAGAAGGATGTAAAGCGGAATCGACAGCAGCACGTAGTCTTCGGTGGCGCCCCACAGTGTGGTGCCGAATGCAAACACTGCCGGCTTGCCCAGGTAGAGCACCGCGCCCGCCATCGCCACGGCGGCCATCACCGTGGCGACATGCAGGCCAAGGAACATCAGCGCCAGCATCAGCGCGAAGCCAATCGTAATTTCAGTCGCGCCGATCATGTTGGTGCTCCTGGTTGACGGACATCCTTCAACACGTCGCCAGCTTCGCTCTCGATCTCTTCTTCCAGCGTCTGCGGCCCGTACAGCTTGTTGAGCTCCGCATTGCGCCGGCGCAGCAATAGCCAGCCGCAATGCGCCGCAAGATAGACCGAGATCGTGGCAAAAAGGGCATAGCCGGTGAACCAGATCACCTGCGGAATCCACAGCGGCGTTTGCAGCGGGGTGGTCGCGGTGCTCTGAAACTCGATCGATTCAGACAACACGTTCCAGCCGCGATACAGTGCGAAGGCAGCGAGCAAGGCCAGCGTGAACATCGCCAAAAAGTTCAGCGCGGCGCGCGCCGGTACCGGCATTTTCGAGACCAGAAAATCGATGCGCGTGTGTCCGCGTGTGATCAGCGTGTAAGAGAAACCAATCGCGCTGGTCACCGCCAGGGTGTAGCCGCCAATCTCGTCGATGCCCTGCAGGCTGTACTGAAACAGCTTGCGCG
>JANNCZ010000220.1:0-3803 GCA_031387185.1 Burkholderiales bacterium | reverse complement strand
AAAACCGCTGTCGTTGTTGGCGCCCTCGGCGTCATTGGCCGTTACATCGTTGACCGTCTTGCTGCCGAACCCGGCTGGCAAGTCGTCGGTCTGTCGCGCCGCAAAGGCGAAGACCGCGCCAACGTGCGTTATCTCTCGGTGGACCTGCTCGATGCACTAGCGGCCGGGCGCAGCCTTGCGCAATTGACTGCGCAGTTGTCTGAGGCCACGCATATTTTCTATTGCGCGTTTCAGGCCACCGGCACGCAGGCTGCTGACTATGCGCGCGGCACGCAGGTCAATCTCGACATGCTGGTCAATTCGGTCAGCGCCGTCGAGGCAGTGGCGAACAAGTTGGAGCGCGTCGTGCTGGTGACCGGCACCAAATACTACGGCTCACACCTCGGACCCTTCCGCACGCCAGCGAAGGAAACCGATGCGCGCCACATGCCGCCCGATTTTTATTTCGATCAGATCGACTGGCTCACTGCGCATCAGTCGGGCAAGGCGTGGAGTTGGGCCGAACTGCGCCCGCAGACCCTGTGCGGTTTTGCCCCCGGCACCGCGATGAGCATCATCCCGGTGATTGCGGTCTACGCCGCGATCTCGAAGCAACTCGGCCTGCCGCTGCGCTTTCCCGGCAAGCCCGGCGCCTACCGCTCGATTTATCAGGTGACTGAGTCAACCCATATCGCCAACGCCGCGCTGTGGGCGGCCACGGAGGCGCGCTGCGCGAACCAAGCCTACAACATCACCAACGGCGATTTTTTCCGTTGGCGCAATGTCTGGCCACGCATTGCCGAGGTGTTCGAGATGCCGGTGGCCGAGCCGCAAACCATTTCACTGGTGGGCCACATGGCCGACAAAGGGCCGCTGTGGGACGCGATGACGCAGCAGCAGGGCTTGAAGCCGCATCGCTATCAGGACATCGTCGCGTGGCCGTTTGGCGACTATGTGTTCGGCTGTGATTGGGATGTGATGACCAGCACCACCAAGGCGCGCCAGCACGGCTTTCACGATGTAGTGGACAGTGAAGACATGCTGCTGCGCCTGCTCACGCAGTTCCGGCGCGAGCGCATCGTGCCGTAGCAACCGCACCTGCGGAACGACGCCGCCTTCGCGCTGTTGCGCGCGGCGGCGGTTGCCGGTTACGTCGTCAGAAGCTGCAACCTTTGGCGCGCAGCGCCTTGTCGACCCACGAGCGATCTACCGGCTTGCCCTTGCGGATGGCGGAGAGCGTCGCATCTTCATCCTTGGCCTTGGCCTTCGCGGCCTTGAGCACGATGGCGGCGATATCGACACCGACAGCGATCACGCCATCGTCGTCACCGACCATGATGTCGCCGGGGTTGACCACCATGCCGCCGATCGACACCGGCACATTGATTTCGCCGAAGCCGTTTTTGTAAGGCCCGCGATGGGTGACGCCGCGTGCATACACCGGAAACTTTGATTTGGCGAGCGCGCCCGAATCACGAATCGCGCCATCGATCACCATGCCGGCCACGCCACGCTTGGCAGCCATGGTGCTCATGATTTCGCCGATGATGGCCTGCGAGCAATCGCCGCCGGCATCGACCACGATCACGTCGCCGGGCTGGGCGATGTCAATCGCCTTGTGCACCATCAGGTTGTCGCCGGGTGAGACGCGCACAGTGAGGGCGACGCCGAGCATCTGCCCGCCGCGATGCATCGGGTTGAGGCCATCCGCGCCGGGCAGGCGGTTCATGCAGTCGGAGAGATGCGCCACGACCACATTTTTGAATTGCTTGATGAGGGCTGCGGGGGCGCGCTTGGGCGCGGGAAGAATGCGAAAGCCGATATTGGACATGTGCTGCGACTCCTGAGGGGTTGGTGGAAAAAAGGGAAGGGTGGGATGGGGCCGTCGTCATTCGCTACGGAGCCGTTGCTTCTGCGCGCTTACTTCATGATCTCCAGCAGGTCGATCTCGAACACCAGCGTCGCATTGGGTGGAATCGTGCCGGGCACGCCACGCGCGCCGTACGCCAGATTGGGCGGGCAGACCAGTTTTGCGCGGCCGCCAACCTTGATTGACTGCACGCCTTCGGTCCAGCAGGGAATCACGCCGCCCAGCGGAAATGTCGCTGGTTCCTTGCGGCGAAATGAGCTGTCAAATTCCTTGCCATCGGTGAGCGTACCTTTGTAATGCACCTTCACCGTATCGCTGGCCTTGGGCTTGGCACCGGAGCCCTCGTTAAGCATGGTGATCTCGATGCCCGAGGGCGTCTTGGTGGACTGGGCACTGGCAGGCAAGTGGTAGCTCGCAAGAGTGGCGAAGGCGATGACGGTGGCAGCGGCGAACTTGTTCATGAAATGGTCTTCTCTTGAGTGGATGGGTGGGTGGAGGAGTGGTTCAATTAGTCAAGCTTGATGTTGCCGGTTTTGATGACGTTGGCCCACTTGGCAATCTCGACCGGCACGCGCGCCTGCGCGGCTTCGGTGCTGCCGCCAATCAGAATGATGCCCAGGCCAAGAAGTTTCTCTTTTACGTCAGCCTGTTGCAACACCACGTTGGTCTCGCGGTTGAGCAAGGCTACGGCATCGCGCGGCGTGCCAGTGGGAGCGAACAGCGTGTAGTTGGTCGCGGTCTCATACCCTGGCAAACCGGCCTCGGCCATGGTCGGTACATCCGGCAGCATCGGCACGCGGGCGCGGGTGGCCACGGCCAGCGCGCGAATCTTGCCGGACTTGATGTGCGGCAAATGCGCCGGCAGACTGTCGACCGATATCGGCACGCGGCCCGACATCAGGTCGGGCAGAAACTGCACCGTACCCTTGTAGGGCACGTGCAACAGGTCCACACCCGCCATTTGCTTGAACATCTCTGCGTTCAGATGCTGCAAGCCGCCGATGCCTGACGAGGCGTAGCTTAATTGCCCCGGTTTCGATTTGGCCAGGGCGATCAACTCCTGCACGTTCTTGACCGGCAGCTCGGCCGTGACCACCAGGCCCACGGTGCCGAAGCCCACCTCGACGACCGGCACAAAATCGCGGCGCATGTCAAAGCCGAGGTTCTTGTGTACATGCGGCGCAATCGCATAATCGGTAATGCTGCCCAGCATCAGCGTGTAGCCATCGGCCGGGCTTTTCGCCAGCGCGTCAGCGCCGATGGTGGCGCCGGCACCGGGCCGGTTCTCCACCGTGACCGGCTGACCGATGCGCGC
Organism: Burkholderiales bacterium; assembly: GCA_031387185.1. Taxonomy (GTDB): domain Bacteria; phylum Pseudomonadota; class Gammaproteobacteria; order Burkholderiales; family JAEUOS01; genus CANJDH01. The sequence goes on along the minus strand of JANNCZ010000220.1, from coordinate 639 downwards.
GGCGAGGCGCTCGCCGATCAGGCGTGCCACCGTGTCAACGCCGCCGCCGGGCGGGTAGGGCGCGATCAGCTTGACGGCTTTGGCGGGGTAAGTTTGCGCGAAGGCCGGTGCGAGCATGCTCATGCCGGTCACCGCCATCAATGCGCTGCCGAAGCGGCGGCGCGTCAGTTGGGCCATGACGTTTCCTGATAATTGTGTTGTGTAATGGCGAAGTATAGATTCCCGCTGGCCATCGGTGCTTTTGCACCTTGCCACAAACCGAAAGGACGCCATGCTGCAACACGAGATGAAGACCGGCGTTGCCACGCTGACACTGAACCGGCCCGAAAAAGGCAACGCCCTTTCCGCCGCAATGGTGGAGGCGCTGATCGAGGGCGTCTCACGCACGCTCGATGATGCCGGCGCACACACGCTGGTGATCCAGGCAGCGGGCAAACATTTTTGCACCGGCTTCGATCTCTCCGATCTTGCAACCAGCAGCGACGGTGACCTGCTGCACCGCTTCGTGCGTGTCGAGCAATTGCTGCAACTGGTGTGGCGCGCGCCGATTCGCACCGTCGCCTTAGTGCAGGGCCGCGCCTGGGGCGCGGGCGCTGATTTATTCGCGGCGTGTGAAGTGCGTCTGTGCGCGCCGGACAG
>JANNCZ010000190.1:0-2027 GCA_031387185.1 Burkholderiales bacterium | reverse complement strand
ACGCGTTCGATCAAGAACTTGTTGACCAATGTCACCGCCGGCGGCGCGCCGGCCTACATCTGGCCCGGCGGCGGCATCATGATGATGGTCGATGTGATGCGCATGCCGGACAACGCGTTTGGCTATGTGCCGACGCCCGCCATCGTTGCGCCGGTGGAATTCACCATGAAGTTGGCCGATTACGCTGCGCTGGGTGGATATACCGAACGGGTGCGGCCTCTGGCGGATGTGCTCGCGAGTGAAAAAGTGCAGCGGCTTGTGCAGGATGCGCGCAACCCTTGGCCGCTTGATTTGCCATCAGGTGTGCACGCCGGAGATGGCCAATGAACGCGACTCGCCGTGCGCTCGACGCGCGCCGCCAGCATTGGCAGCACGGGCCAATTGATCTCGTGATCGAGGCGTGGGGCGATGCCGCTGCGGTCGAGCGCGCCCATGCAGCGGCGTGGGTGCGGTTTGAAACCGTGTTGCCTGAACTCGTGTCGGAGCTCGCTCGGCTGCGCTCACCGGCACATGCTGCCTCGCAGGTGAATGGCCCGGTCGCGCGGCGCATGCTGGCCGCGTGTCAACCACACGCGGCGCAGTTCATCACACCGATGGCAGCCGTGGCAGGCGCAGTGGCCGATGAAATCTGCATGTTCTTCGCGACCGAACCTTATGTACGCAAGGCCTACGTCAACAATGGCGGCGATATCGCTCTGCACTTGCGCGACGGCGAAGTGCTCACGATTGGCGTGATCAATCATCCGCAAATGCCGCGTCGGATTGGCGATGTGACAGTCACCAGCGCCATGCCGGTGCGCGGCATCGCCACCAGCGGCTGGCGCGGGCGCAGTTTCAGTCTTGGCATTGCTGATAGCGTGACCGTGCTCGCTGTGAGCGCGGCGGCAGCCGATGCGGCGGCAACCATGATTGCCAACGCGGTCAACGTCGAGCATCACGGCATCGTGCGTGCACCGGCCAATACGCTAAAGGACGACACCGACCTTGGCGCGCGGCTAGTGACGGTGGCCGTGCCGCCACTGCCACGTGCGCTGGTGCTGCGCGCGCTCGATGGCGGGGCAGCCGAAGCGAATGCGTGCGTCGCGCGCGGCCTGATTGATTCCGCCTTGTTGGTGTTGCAAGGCGAATGCCGGCAGACCGGGCGCGGTGCAGGTTCAGCGCTTAAACTGGCTGCCTGATATGGGTTGCCTGAGATTGGCCGCCTGAGTTGGCCACCAAATTTTCGCCGCACCGGAGTCCCGTATGGTGATGAAAACAGCCCGTGCATTGACCCGCAGCGTCACCCAACGCGTGACCCGCAACGCCGCACGCACCGCGACCGGACTCGCCAGCAGCATGGCCGGCAAGGTGATGAGCGATGTCACCGCGCGCGTGACCAAACAAGTGGCCAATTCCATGGTCGGCAAAGTGGCCGAGAAGATCACGGCGGCGCGCTATCCGCAGAGCAAGCCCCAATACAAGGTTGAAGTGCGCAAGATCGCGTTGCAGATCGAAGAGATCAATCATGAAGGCGGGCCAGTGGCGCGGCGGCCGGTAAAGAAGGGCGCGATTGCCGCAGTGGTACACAACCCGTTCGCTGGCCGTTACGTCAAGGATTTGCAGCCCTTCATGGAGTTGTTGAAGCCGCTCGGCTTTGATCTGGCTGACCGTTTGATCAAGGCGCTGGGCGGGCCAAAGAAGATCGAAGGCTATGGCAAGGCCATCATCGTCGGCGTCAATGGCGAGTCCGAGCATGCAGCGCTGTGGCATGTGCCAGGCGGCTATGGCATGCGCGAGTTGCTGGACAACTCCAAAGCCATCGTGCCGTCGAGCATCAAGGTGGCGGCTGCCGGCACCGTGATTGATGTGCCGGTACACCACCGCACGGCGGCCTATGTGCGCAGCCATTTTGATACGGTCGAGGTGCGCGTGCCGGATGCGCCGCGCCCTGACGAGATAGTGTTTATCCTTGCCATGACCTGCGGCGGGCGTGTGCATGCGCGCATGGGCGGCATGACGGTGGACGAGATTGCGAAGTTTGACGGGCA
>JANNCZ010000187.1:0-5871 GCA_031387185.1 Burkholderiales bacterium | reverse complement strand
CTGAAGTTCCGCCGTTTGCGTAGTCACCGAAAGGGAGTACGTATTTGATTTTGCGATGGTTTTGGCCCTTCACGGGTCTTTTTTTGGGGTAATTATGTAGTCACTAAAATACTTGACTATTGCCCGGTGATCCGCTATATTTCAATCCATGCCAGCGCGAACCGGAACCGCCCACGTCGTCACCACGACCCGCAAGTACAAAGGCCGGGTCTATCGCACCCACCTGCTACGCCGCAGCTTCCGCGACGACGGCAAGGTCAAGAACGAGACGCTGGGCAATCTCTCGCACCTGCCTGAGCCCCTGATCGACATCATCCGCCGTTCGTTGCAGGGCGAGACCTTCGTGCCCTTGACAGATGCCTTCGAGATCATTCGCTCACGCCCGCATGGTCACGTGCAGGCGGTTCGGCTGGCGATGCGACGCCTGGGCCTGGACGCGCTGTTGGCCTCCAAGCCATGCCGCGAACGCGAACTGGTACTGGCCATGGTGGCGGCGCGCATTGTCGCGCCTGGCACAAAGCTGGCGACGACGCGCTGGTGGCATACGACAACGCTGGCCGAGGACTGCGGCGTGAGCGAGGCTGGCGAGGATGATCTGTATGCGGCCATGGACTGGCTGCTGGCGCGCCAGGATGCGATTCAGAAGAAACTGGCGGCCCGCCATCTGCATGACGGCGGCCTGGTGCTCTACGACCTGTCGTCGAGTTACTTCGAGGGCAGCTGTTGCCCGTTGGCCAAGCGTGGCTACAGCCGCGACGGCAAGCCCGGCACACTGCAGGTCAACTATGGGCTGCTCACCGATGCGCGCGGCTGTCCAGTGGCCGTCTCGGTGCATGAAGGCAATACCGCCGATAGCCGCACTTTCATGCCGACAGTGCACAAGCTGCGCCAGGACTTCGGTATCGAGCGCATGGTGATGGTGGGCGACCGCGGCATGGTCTCGCAAAAGGCGATCGACGAAATGCGTGCGATCGATGGGATCGGCTGGATCACGGCGCTCAAGAGCGCATCGATTCGCGCGTTGGTCGAGCAGGGGCAGTTGCAGATGGACTTGTTCGATGAGCGCAATTTGCTGGAACTGAACTCTCCGGACTTTCCCGGCGAGCGCCTGGTAGCCTGCCGCAATGCCGTATTGGCGAGGCTGCGCGCGCACAAGCGCGAGGCGCTGCTGGTGGCCACCGAGCTCAATCTCGCGAAGATCAAGGCGCGCGTGGACGCAGGCAAGCTCGTCGGCGGTGACACCATCGGGCTGCGCGTGGGCAAGATCATCAACCAGTACAAGGTGGCCAAGCACTTCGACTTGACCATCACCGATGCCGCCTTGTCCTGGGCGCGCAAGCAGGACCGTATCGACAGCGAGGCCGCACTGGATGGCGTGTACATCATTCGCACCTCAGTGCCGGCAACGCAGATGGATGCGCCGCAGTGCGTGCGCAACTACAAGTCGCTGGCCAACGTGGAGCGGGCCTTCCGTTCGATCAAGACGGTCGATCTGAAGGTGCGCCCGATTCATCATCGCACCGCAAACCGGGTGCGTGCGCATATCTTTCTATGCGCCTTGGCTTATTACGTCGAGTGGCATATGCGTGAGGCCTGGCGTGAGTTGATGTTCGCCGATACCGATCAACTGGCCAAGGCCTCGCGTGACCCGGTTGCGCCGGCTACGCGATCTGACTTGGCCCGTACCAAGGCCCTGACCCACACCATCAGTGACGGCACGCCGGCCCACAGCTTCTCTACCTTGATGGCCGAACTGGCTACTATCGCGCGCAACACCTGCCGCACCCCAGGCAAGCGCAGCGACGCGCCACCATTCGAGATCACTACCATCCCCAATCCGCAGCAGCGGCACGCCCTTCAACTGATTGAGAACATCGCCTTGTAGACAGAAACCAGAACCTCGATTCGACCTCAAGTGCTTGTCTGGAAAAGAAAAACTCGGGCGCCGCTCTTAGGAACTTCAGGCTAGTCAGCCACAGCATGGGCGCGTGGATGGCCAACGAATACCTCGACAAACAGCACACACAGACCCCGTTTCAGGCCTGGGTGGTGATGGGCCTGACGGGCGGCTATTCGTGGACCATGCGCCGCTACAAATTCCCGGTGCTCGACGTGTACGGCGAGAAAGATCTGGAACCTGTGCTCAAAGCCGATAGCCGCCGCAAGGGCGCGCTTGATGCCAACAATGGTTCACGTCAGGTGCGCATCGCTGGCGCCGACCACCACTACGACAAGCGTGAGGCCGAACTTGCTGCGGCGATTGACGCGTTCTTGCGCGAGGTGATGAAGTAGGGGTGGGTGTAACCGGCCTACCCGGCCTACCCGTTGTACCGGTGGTCAGGCAAAGTTCAGCCAAACACCAGCGGTCAGCCAAACACCAGCGCCACCCCATGCGCGGCAGAAGCATCAATCGCGCATGCGCCATCGGCCAATTTACGTGGCGCAAAGCCACCCTCGCGCAGCACGCGATAGGCCACCTGCCGGTCACGTACATGGATGAACAGCGCCGCCACGCGCGGCCCGGTGATACGTTGCGGCAAATCAACGCCCGCAAGCCGCGCCTGCAAGGCCGCACGCGTACACACCGCAATCGGTGCGCCCTTGGTATCGATCTTGAGACCTTCGGCAATCGGCTCCGGCCACCTGCCGAACAATTTGGCGTAGACCCCCGCAACATAGGCCACGTTATCGGAGACGATGGCGACGGCCGCAATGCCGGTCGCGCCATTCGGGTGCTTCTGCAATTCGGGCAGCCACACCAGCTCGCGGGTGAAGTGCTGGCAGATGAAAATCTGTGCGCCTGGCGTCGTGTATTTCGATATGTTGGTCAGCGCAAACTCCGCCGTACCGGTGCGGCTGCCATGCTTCACCTTGCGCGACAATTCCAGCGGGCGGCTTGGGTCAAAGCCCTTGGTGTGCAACGATTTATAGGCCGCGTTGATGTCAGTGCCGCCCAGCGCCAGCCCTGCCAAGCCTTCCGATTGTTGCAAAAATTCGTGGAAATACGCCTGCGTCGGGTTTGATTCAGGCACGCTCAACAGCTCGACATAATCCTTTTCAAACAGGATGTTATGGTTTGACGAGCCGGTCGAATGATCACCGCGCGGGGCCAGCTTGAAGCCCATTTTGGCGTAATCAGCGCGCGCAACGTCGAGGTCACGCACAGCGATGACGGCGTGGTCCAGCCCGGAAATGCCCGGTGTGGGAGGCAACGGCAACGGCATGGCGTGGCTCTGTTAGAGGAATTGCTGCACCGCAAGGGCCGGTACCGCCCGGCAACCGGCCCTCACGCGCCAGCGGCGCAATGCGGGCCAATCGAACCGGGCCTCACGGTATAGGAGAAGCGCGCTGCGCGCAAGCTTTACGGTGAATTTGGCGCGCCGCCGCTGTACAGCATGGCTTGGCGCTAGAATTTGCGTAATTCGCCAGCAGCGCTGACCGTACGTCTATACCGCGCCTTCGGCCTCCAGCCGCGCCATCTCGTCCGTGCTCACACCCGCCGCACGCAAAATTGCCGCCGTGTGTTGCCCGAGCGCCGGCACCGCATCCATGCGCGCTTCGAACGCGCTGTTTGCACCCGGCGGCAGCAAGGCGGGCAGCGGCCCGGCAGACGACTCGACCGTGCGCCAACGCGCGCGCGCCTTCAATTGCGGATGCGCCCACAGCGCGGCCATGTCGTTCATGCGCCCGTAGCCGATGCCGGCCACGTCGAGCCGTGCTTCGACTTGTGCGGCAGTGAGCGGCTGAAAAGCCGCTTCCACCAACGCTTTCAGGGCATCGCGGTTGGCCGAGCGCTTGGCGACTGAGTCAAAACGTGTATCTTTGGCGAGCGCCTTATCGTGCAGCGCCTTGTCGCAAAACGCGGCCCACTCACGCTCGTTTTGCAGGCCGAGCACAACGGAGAGTCCGTCGCCCGCTTTGAACGGGCCGTAAGGATAAATCGTCGCGTGGCTGGCGCCCGCGCGCGGCGGCTGCGGTGCGCCCTCAAAGGCGTAGTAAAGCGGAAAACTCATCCACTCGGTGAGCGCTTCGAGCATCGAGACATCGATCTGCGAGCCGGCGCCGGTCTTGCCGCGCAACAGCAGCGCGTTGAGGATCGAAGTGTAGGCGTACATGCCGGCCGCAATGTCGGCCACCGAAATGCCGGCCTTGGCGGGTGCGTCCTCGCTGCCAGTGGTCGAGACAAAGCCGGCTTCGGACTGGATCAGCAGGTCGTAGGCCTTTTTGTCGCGTTGCGGGCCATCCGCGCCGTAGCCCGAGATGTCGCAGACGATCAGGCGCGGGAATTTTTCTTTCAGCGCGTTGTAGGACAAACCCATGCGCGCGGTCGCACCGGGGGCGAGGTTCTGGATCAGCACATCGGCACCGGCCAGCAGTTTGTCGAGAATCGGCGCGGCCAGCGCGTGCTTGAGGTCGAGGGTGAGGCTCTCTTTGGAGCGGTTGGTCCAGACGAAGTGCGACGCCAGACCATTGACGCGGGTGTCGTAGCCGCGCGCGAAATCCCCGCCACCGCTTTTTGAACCGTCCGCGTTGCGGACGGGTGGACGCTCGATCTTGATCACGCGCGCGCCCATGTCGGCGAGCTGGCGCGTGGCGAACGGCGCGGCGATGGCGTGTTCGAGCGAAACGACGGTGATGCCGTCCAAGGGGCGAACGGCGGGTCGAACAGCGGGACGATCTGTTGGGCTTGTCATGGCACATGCACAGGTGAAGTAGACGTTGCCATTTTAAGGGCCGCGTCACTCTGTGCCGTGCGTTCGGCAATAGAATCCCTCTTTCAGCGCGCACGCGGCATCGATACCCCGCTTCGCGCGCGAGCACGCTGTCCACTGCCGCACGTCACGTCATTGCCGATCAGGACTTGCCCATGAAACTCTTCGCGCTAACACTTCTTTGCCGCCTCGCATCGGCCTGCGCCGCCGTGCTCGCACTAGCCACCACACCGGCCGCCGCCCAGCCCTACCCCAACAAACCGGTGCGGGTGATCGTCACCTTTCCGCCGGGCGGCACGCCGGATATTTATGGCCGCATCCTGTCGCAGGAGCTAGGCACACTGTGGAAGCAATCGGTCATCGTCGAAAACAAGACCGGTGCCAGCGGCACCATCGGCACTGACTTCGTTGCCAAGGCCGCGCCCGACGGCTACACGCTGCTGTTTGCCGCGGATGCCTCGATCACCATCGCGCCCAACCTCGTGCGCAATATTCCCTACCACCCGCTGCGTGATCTCACGCCGATTGCGAATGCCGTGGCCGGCCCCTTCGTGCTGCTTGCACATCCGGGCTTCGCCGCCAACGACATGAAGGAGTTCATTGCACTTGCCAAATCACAGCCGGGCAAGATCAGCTATGCCTCGTCCGGCCCCGGTGGGCAGCAGCATTTGTCGATGGAAACGGTGCGCCACCTCTCGGGCATTGACGTCACGCATGTTCCCTACAAGGGCTTCGGTCCGGGCCTGGCGGATGTGATGGCAGGCCACCTGCCTTTGATCTTCGGCGGCATCACGGCGTCGATCCAACTCAACCGGAGCGGCAAGGTGAAGGCGCTCGGCGTCACCAGCGCCAAGCGCTCGCAGGCGCTGCCGCAGGTGGCCGCGATTGCCGAGACCCTGCCCGGCTTTCGCATCGAAGCCTGGTATGGCTTCATGGGTCCGCCCGGCATGCCGCGTGACATCGTGGCCAGGATCAACGCCGATGTCGCCACCATCGTCAAGCGGCCCGATTTTCAAAAACGTTTGATCGATGATGCGCTAGATCCTGCCCTCGGCACGCCGGAAGAATTCGCCGCGCAAATCAACACCGACCTCGCCAGTTGGGCCAAACTCATCAAGGCGGTCAACGTTAAGGTCGATTGACGCTGATTGATTGACGC
>JANNCZ010000105.1:0-15654 GCA_031387185.1 Burkholderiales bacterium | reverse complement strand
CGCCTGCCAATCGAGATTGGGCCGGTCGAGGCTGAGCATGTCGGTGGCGCGCTGGCCGGGGGTACCGGCGCCGACGGCGGCCAACTCGCCGCGCAGGATGTTGTAGGAGCGGTTGGCAAAGACGATCATGGTGACATCGAGTTGTTCGCGCGCCATGGTCCAGAGTGATTGCAGGGTGTACATCGCGCTGCCGTCGCCTTCGAGGCTGATCACTTTGCGGCCCGGTGCGCCGATGGCTGCGCCCACCGAGGTGGGCAGGCCAAAGCCGATCGCGCCGCCCATGGTGGTGAGCCAGTCGTGCGGCTGCGATTGTGTGGTGAGAGGCGCGAAGCCGCGTCCGCTCGATACCGCTTCATCGACCACCACTGCGTTCTCCGGGATCAACGCACCGAGCACGGCCGCGATGCCATCGAGCGTGACCTTGCCGGTGGGCAGCGCGGCGGGATTGAGCAGCGCCACATGGGCGGGCGGCGTGGTGCGCGCGCCGAGCGCATCGGCCAAGGCTTCGAGTGCGCCGACGATGTCTTCTTCGATGGCGGCCAGCGTGGTGAAGGCGCAGTCGGCCGGTGCGAGCGTGGAGGGCTTGCCGGGGTAGGCGAAAAAACTCACCGGCGCTTTGGCGCCCGCGAGCACAATCTGGCGAAACCCGGCCAGTGTTTTCAGCGCCAGGTCCACCACATAAGGCACGCGCGCCGACACCACGCGCCCGGCGCCGCGCTCGGTGCGCGCGCTGTTGTACTCGCTCAAAATGGCGCAGCCGGTTTTGGCCGCGATGCGCCCGGCCAATTCCATCGCCGGGTTGCGCACGCCGATGCCGCCCATCATGAGTGCGGCGTCGGGCTGCTGCAACGCCTGCGCCGCCGCGCGCACGGCATCACTCGAGACTGTGCTGCGTGCCGGTGCGGGCCGCGCTTTGGCGGGCGCCGCGCCTTCGTTCCATGCCGTGTCGGCCGGCAAAATCAGCGTGGCGATCTGTCCCGGCGCAGCGCGCGCCGCTTCGACCGCGAGCGCACCGTCGGCAGCGATGTCCTGCGATGCTTTCGAGGTCTTGACCCAATGCGACATCGGCCGCGCGATGCCTTCGATGTCGGCGGTCAGCGGTGCGTCGAACTTGAGATGGTGGCTGGCGTGCTCGCCGACGATGTTGACAATGCCGGAGCGCGCCTTCTTGGCGTTGTGTAAATTGGCGAGACCGTTGCCGAGGCCCGGCCCAAGATGCAGCAAGGTCGAGGCCGGCTTGCCGGTCATGCGGAAGTAGCCATCGGCCGCGCCGGTGACCACGCCTTCAAATAGCCCAAGCACGCAGCGCATGCCCTCGATCTTGTCGAGTGCCGCGACGAAATGCATTTCGGATGTGCCAGGATTGGTGAAGCACACGGTAACTTCGCTCGCGATCAGGGTGCGAACCAGACTCTCAGCGCCGTTCATGATGTTTTGCAGGAAGTGGGAGAGTGCGCAATGTAACTGAAAGGCCTGCGTGATTGCGTGCGCGGTGGTTTGGCATCAAAATCATCAGTCAAAATGCGCAAAATTCGGTAAATTGATGGACGAATAAAATTGCCAACGCGTGCATAGTGGATTCATAATTTGTCCCATGAGAACCCACCTTGATCTTGACGATGCCCTCCTGGAGGAAGTGATCACTCTCGGCGCTTTCCCCACCAAGCGGGCCGCTGTGATGACCGCACTTGAAGAGCTTGCGAAACGCTTCAAGCGCCGTGAGTTGGCGGCGATGCGCGGCAAAGTGGCTTGGGAGGGCGATCTTGAGCAGTGGCGCACCTCGCGCTCGCCAGATCAAGCTGGCTAGCGAAGAGGCTGGCGAGATACCCGCCTCGATGGCGGTGACAGTGACGCTACTGCTGCCCTTATTGCAGCATGGCGCAAAGCTCATGGCTGGGCGCATGCGGCAGTTGGTGTTGTCAACAGCAAAGAAAACGGTCGCCCGGATCGCAGGATGATCTGGTCGGCTACAACTTCAACAAAAATGTCGGCGTCCGGTTTGAGTACGAGAATTTTGGCAAATTTTCTTCGAATGGCGGAGTCGGTGGATCGGCCATCAAGGGTGATAACTGGGGCATCAGCCTGAAGTACGCATTCTGACTTTCTCAGTTTTCTGCACAAAAAAATGCCATCGATTCCCCGGCATTTTTTTCAACGCTCACTTGAGATCAGCGCGGCTCCAGGGTTGGCGCGTAGAACCTGCCGCTCCCCGAATCGGTGCGACAGGGAGGGTGAAAGGGGCAAGGCTGAGCCATTCCGGCAGCGGCGCAAACAACGCCATGCGTGATGCAGGGTGATATTATCCCGAGTATTCGGAATAATTACTCAAGCTGCGAGGCTGCCATGAATGCAAACGCTTTTCTTGCTCCGGTCAATCTGGCCGAAGCCGCTTATCTGTCTGGCTTGTCGCGCCGGGACATCGACCGCGTGATCGACGAGCGCATCTTGCCTGACACGATGATTGCCGGCGGCAGCGTGCGCATGATCAGCACTGCAGCGTGCGCTCTGGCGCGGTTTTACTTTGAAACCGCCGCTGCGCTCAGCGCCGAAATCCGCCGCCGCATCGTCGCTGACATGAGCGCGCGCCTGCTGGCGCAGGGAGCAGCGGCTCCTGGCAAACCGATCGATCTCAAGCGTCTCACTTTTGCCGAAGGCCCGATCCATATTGATCTGGCCGGCTTTTTGCGCGACGTGCAGGACGCGAGAAAACGCTTGACCGCGTCGGAGAAGTCAGTCGTGAGTGATGCTGGCGTGCTCGGTGGCGAACCGGTGTTCAGGGGTACGCGGGTGCCCGTACGCGACGTCGCTGCGGCACTCGCGGCGGGCGCGAGTCACCAACGCGTGCGCGCCGCGTATCCCTCGATCAGCCAGGCGATGCTGGAAGCCGCGCCGGTGTGGGTGCGCGCGCATCCGGCACGCGGCCGGCCAGCGTCAGTGGCAGAGGGGATCCCCGGTGCCAGACTGCTGAGCCGCCGCGTCGTTCAGCGGCGCGGCGCATGAAGTTCTTGATCGACGAATGTCTGTCGCCGGCACTGGTACAAATCGCGATTGACAGCGGGCATGGAGAATCGTCGCACGTGGTGTGGCTCGGCAGGGCCGGACGAAAAGACTGGGACTTGATCCGATTTATCGTGGCCGACGATTGGACGTTTGTCACACGCAATTCGCGTGATTTTCGCGGCAAGCGCGGTCTGCACGGCAAACAGGCTGTGCATGCCGGGCTGGTGTGTTTGAATGCGCTTGACGGCATGGACCTCGATTTGCAGTCGCAGTTGTTTGAACTCGCGCTTGATGAACTTGCAGAACCGGCTGACCTCGTCAACCAGATTTTGGAAATCACATTGCTGGAAAGTGGCGAAATCGAAATCGCTCGCTATGGGTTGCCGCTAGCGTAGTGTGGGCCTGGCGCAGCACTGCGCACCGAAACCGCTCCGGCAGGTTCAATTTTTTTGCACCCCCCGCGTCTGCGCTCAAGCGGCAGTCGCGTCAATCCATCCACAATCGCGCAAGCAGTTTTTGATCCGGCATCAAGCCCTGGCTCGGATCAACACACCAATCCGGCTATTCCGCCTTGATGCCCTGCGCCTTGATGAGTGCGGCCCAGCGCGTCATCTCGTCGTTGACCAGCGCCGTCATCTGCGCCGGGCTGCCGGCAACTACATCCAGCCCGAGATCGGCGATGCGCTTTTTTGCATCAGCCTGATTGACCGTCGCGACGATCTCTTTGTTGAGACGCTCGATCACCGGCGCAGGGGTGCCGGCCGGGGCGGAGAAGCCGACCCAAAATTTCATCACGAATTGCGGCAAGCCCGCGTCGCGCGCCGATGGCACATCGGGCAGCACGGCCGAGCGCTCTTCACTGGTCAGCACCAGCGCGCGCAGTTTGCCGCCGCGGATGTGCGGCAGCGCAGTCGGCACCGAGGTGACCAGCGCCTGCACCTGGCCGCCCATCAAGTCTTGCAACACGGCACCCGCGCCCTTGTAGGGGATGTGCACCACGTAAATCCCCGTCAAGCGCTTAAGCAGTTCGCTGCCCAAGTGTGTGTTGGTGCCGATGCCGCCCGAACCGTAATTGAGTTTGCCGGGCTGCGACTTGGCGAGCGCGACGAACTCCTTGACCGTGTTGGCCGGCACGCCGGGGTTGACCACCAGCACATGCGGTACCGACACCGCTACGCCGATGTGGCTGAACGCGGTTTTCGGGTCGTAGGGCAGATTGGGGTTGAGGCCTGCTGCGATGGCATAGGACAACTCCGTCGTCAGCAAGGTGTAGCCATCGGGCGCGGCGCGCGCTACCGAGGCCCAGCCCACCGCGCCGCCGCCACCGAGGCGGTTGTCCACCACTACTGGTTGGCCAAGCGACGGCGTCATGGTTTGGCTCACCATGCGCGCCACCAGATCGGTGCTGCCGCCAGTGGAGAACGGTACGACGATGGTGATGGATTTGGCAGGGTAGGGTGCTTGCGCGGCGGCCGTACCGGCGACGACGAGAAGCGCGCATGCCAGCACGTACCGTGTGAATCGAAGCTTCATGATGGCGTCCCCAACAGGTGTGGTCGATAGCCGGGGATTCTATGCGACCGGTTAGAGGCGGCCCTCTAAGTCTCCGCGGCTACTTCAAGCATTTGAATCGCAAGGCAATTTTTGAGGCCAATGAAGAGCCAATCGCACCGCAACATCGATTCGTCTTGACCGTCATCACGATAAATGAGAAAAAGCACGATCGTTCGGTTTATTTCTTCGTGCATTTCCCATTCTGATCCTGCTGTGTCCCCTCCCAAATTCCTCTCCAAAGGCGAACAAACGCGCGAGCGTATTCTCGATGCGGCGCAGTTGATCGCCAGCCGCGAGGGGCTGGAGGGTCTGACCATCGGTGGCATTGCCGAGCGCCTTGAGATGTCGAAGTCGGGCGTGTTCGCGCACTTTGGCAGCCGCGAGGATTTGCAGATTGCGGTGATCGATGATTACGTGCGCCGCTTTCTGGACGCCGTGTTTTTCCCTGCGCTGAAAAAGCCGCGCGGCCTGCCGCGCCTCAAAGCCATGTTCGAAAATTGGCTGGACCGCATCGTCTTTGTCGAGATTCCCAACGGCTGCGTATTTGTCTCGGGCGCAGTCGAGTTTGACGACAAGGAAGGCGCGGTGCGCGACCGCATGGTCGCCGTCAATCGCGCCTGGCAGGGCGAGATGCGCAAGGCCGCTTTGCAGGCGATGGACCAGGGGCATTTGCTGCCTGATACTGACCCCGAACAACTCATCTTTGATCTCTATGGCGTGATGCTGTCGCTGCATCACGACGCGCGCTTGCTGCGCGAGCCGCGCGCCGTCGAACGTGCGCGCCTGAGCTTCAAACGCACGATTGATTTTTACGCGGGTGCTGCACCCGCTCGGAAAGAGGGAAAGGCGGCTGCCAGACTCGCCGCGTGAGGGGCGCGCGCGTCACGGTGGTCTATTCGTAATGTTTGACTGGAATTGATAAAGGCGTTTCATCATGGCTCAATACACTCCCCCCCTGCGCGACATGCAATTCGTGATGCACGAAGTGCTGCGCGCCGAAGGCGTCCTCAAACAGTTGCCGGCTGTGGCCGACAACACCCGCGACGTGATCGACCAGGTACTCGAAGAGGCCGGCAAGTTCTGCGCTGAAGTGCTGTTCCCGCTCAACCAGGTGGGTGACCGCGAAGGTTGCTCGCTCGACCAAACTACCCACGAAGTGCGCGTACCTGCCGGCTTCAAAGCGGCGTACAAACAGTTTGTCGAGGCCGGCTGGCCCGCGCTGTCGTGCGACCCGAAATATGGCGGGCAGGGCTTGCCGCACATTGCGCAGTCCGCTTTCCAGGAAATGATGAACTCGGCCAACCAAGCCTGGAGCATGTACCCCGGCCTATCGCATGGTGCCTATGGCGCGCTGCACCGGCACGGCACCGAGATGCAAAAGTCGGTGGTGTTGCCCAAGCTGGTGTCGGGCGCGTGGACCGGGACCATGTGTCTGACCGAATCCCATTGCGGCACCGACCTCGGGCTGCTGCGCAGCCGCGCCGAGCCACAGGGCGATGGCACTTACAAGATCACCGGCAACAAGATTTTTATCTCCAGCGGCGAGCACGACATGGCCGAGAACATCGTCCATCTGGTGCTGGCGCGCCTGCCGGATGCGCCCGTGGGCACCAAAGGCATCTCGCTGTTTCTGGTGCCCAAATTCAAATTCTCCGAAGAGGGCGCAATCGGTGAACGCAATCCGATTTTCTGTGGCGGCCTCGAACACAAGATGGGCATTCACGGCAACTCCACCTGCCAGATGAATCTGGACGGGGCCATCGGCACCATGGTGGGCGAGCCGAACAAGGGTCTCAACGCCATGTTCGTGATGATGAACGGCGCGCGCCTCGGCGTCGGCCTGCAATCGCTCGGGCTGATGGAAGTGGCGTATCAATCTTCACTCGCTTACGCCAAGGATCGCCTGCAAATGCGCTCGCTCTCCGGCGTCAAGGCCAAAGACAAACCGGCTGACCCGATCATCGTCCACCCTGACGTGCGGCGCATGCTGCTCACGCAAAAAGCCTACGTCGAAGGCAGCCGTGCGTTCGCCTACTGGATCGCGCTGCAAGGCGACATCGCGCACTACTCGGACGATGAAGACGACCGTAAAGACGCCGAAGACATGATGGCGTTGTTGACGCCGATCATCAAGGCCTTCATCACCGACGCCGGTTACGAGTGCACCAACCTTGGCATGCAGGTGTTCGGCGGCCACGGCTATATCGCCGAGTGGGGCATGGAGCAGTTTGTGCGCGATGCGCGCATCAACCAGATTTACGAAGGCACCAACGCGATTCAATCGCTCGACTTTTTGGGCCGCAAGGTGCTCGGTGATGGCGGCGCGAAGATGAAGAAGTTCGGCGCGCTGGTCGAGGCCTTTGGCGTCGAGGCCTCGGCCACGCCGGGGATGAAGGAGTTTCTCGAACCGCTCGAAGAAATCGGCGGCAAGGTCACCGACATCTCGATGTGGGTCGGCATGCAGGGTTTCAAAAATCCCGATGAGGTTGGCGCGGCGGCGGTGGACTATCTGCGCCTGGTGGGGCATTTCGTTTACGCGTACTTTTGGGCGCGCATGGCGGAGGCGGCGTTGAAGAAAAAAGATTCGGGTGACAAGTTCTATGAGTCCAAACTGGCCACCGCGCGCTTTTACTATCAGCGCCTGCTGCCGGAAACCGAGATGCTCGCCAAACGCATCAAGTCGGGGTCGAAGGTGTTGCTGGCGCTGGAAGCCGAAGCGTTTTGATCAGCGTTCTGCGCCCATCATTCAAGCCTGGCGCGGACGCCAGACCCACGCGCCCCGCATCGGAAACCGAATCCTCAACGTATTAGCAAGTTCAAATATCACAAGAAACGCTGGAGACAAACCATGTCCAACTACATTGTCAAAAAAGTCGCGGTGCTCGGTGCCGGCGTGATGGGCGCGCAGATTGCCGCGCACCTCGTCAACGCGAAAGTGCCGGCCATCCTGTTTGATCTTCCCGCGAAGGAAGGTCCGAAGAGTGCGATTGCCATGAAGGCCATCGAGGCGCTCAAGAAGCAGAATCCTGCGCCGCTTGGCGTGCCTGCACTGGCCGACTTGATTGAAGCGGCCAATTACGAAGAACATCTCGACAAGCTCAAGGACTGTGACCTCATCATTGAGGCCATTGCCGAGCGCATCGAGTGGAAACATGACCTCTACAAGAAGATCGCGCCCCATGTCGCGCCGGGTGCGACGCTAGCCTCAAACACCTCGGGCATCCCGATCCATAAACTTGCCGAGGCTCTGCCCGCTGACTTGAAAGCGCGCTTTTGTGGCGTGCATTTTTTCAACCCGCCGCGTTACATGCATCTGGTCGAGCTGATCCCGCTTGCGTCCACTGCGCCCGCGATCATCGACAACCTCGAAGGCTTCCTCACGTCGGTGCTGGGCAAGGGCGTGCTGCGCGCCAACGACACGCCCAACTTCATCGCCAACCGCGTCGGCACGGCGGGCATGGCGTTTACGCTTTACAACGCCGAGCGCCTCGGCCTCACCTTTGATGTGGTCGATGACCTCACCGGCGCCAAGATCGGCCGTGCCAAGTCGGCCACGTTTGGTACTGCCGACGTGGTGGGCCTCGACACGATGGCGAGCGTGATCAACACGCTCAAGAACACTTTGCAGGCTGACCCTTGGCACAAATACTTCGATCAACCTGCGTGGCTCAAAGCGCTGCTGGAGAAAGGCGCGCTTGGCCGCAAGACCAGGGGCGGCGTATTCAAGAAGGTGGGTAAAGACATCCTCATGTTCGATCCCAAGTCTGGTGACTACGTGCCGGGCAAAGGAAAGGCCGCACCCGAGGTCGAGAAGATTCTCAAGAAGAAAGACTGGGCCGAGCGCTTCAAACTGTTGCGCGAGTCGGCGCACCCGCAGGCGCAGTTTTTGTGGGGCATGTATCGCGACACCTTCCACTACATCGCGGTTCATCTTGCCGAGATCGCCGACACCGCGCGCGACGTGGACTTCGCGATGCGCTGGGGCTACGCCAACAAGATGGGGCCGTTCGAACTGTGGCAGTCGGCAGGCTGGGAGCAGGTCGCCAACTGGATTTCCGAAGACATCAAGGCCGGGAAAACCTTGGTGGATGCGCCTCTCCCGGCATGGGTGTTGGAGAACCGCATGGGTGTTCACTCTCTGGCCGGTTCGTGGTCGGCAAAGGAAGGCAAGTTCAAGCCGCTCTCGTCGCACCCGGTGTACGCACGGCAGACTTTCCGCGCCAATGTAGTGGGCAGCAACGCGGCAACGCCCGCGGCCGGCGGCACAACAGTGTTTGAAGATGACGGCGTGCGTCTGTGGCATCTGGGCGACGGCGTGCTCATCATCTCGTTCAAGTCCAAGCTCTGCGTCTTGGGTGCGTTGCAGATTGGCGGCCTGCACAAGGCGCTCGACATCGCCGCAGCAGACTTCAAGGCGCTGGTGATTTATCAAAGCGGCGCAGCCGACGGCGGCCCGTTCTCGGCCGGTGCCGATTTGCAATCGATGCAGCCGATGATTCAGGAGCATGGTCTCGACATCGTCGAGCCGGAAGTCAAGAAGCTGCAACACGCCTTCATGCGCATGAAGTATTCGCCGGTGCCGGTGGTGGCTGCGGTCGCCGGTCTCGCACTCGGCGGCGGCAACGAAATTCAACTGCATGCGGCCAAGCGTGTCGCTGCGCTGGAGAGCTACATCGGGCTGGTGGAAGTCGGCGTCGGATTGATTCCGGCCGGTGGCGGCCTCAAGGAAGCCGCGCAGCAAGCGGCGATGCAGGCGGCGGCCATTGGCAGCACCAACTTGCTCGACTTTCTCAAGGGGCGCTTTCAGACCATCGCCACCGCTGGGGTCGCCAAGAGCGCGCTCGAAGCACGGGCGCTGGGCTTTTTGCAGCCCACCGACACCATCGTCTTCAACCTCTACGAGTTGCTGCATGTCGCGCGCGCCGAAGCGCTGGCGCTGGCCGAGGCGGGTTACCGGCCACCGCTAAAAGTGAAATTCCCGGTCGCGGGGCGGGCCGGTATTGCCACCATCAAGGCGTCCCTCGTCGGCATGCGCGACGGTGGCTTCATCAGCGACTACGACATGCTGCTCGGTGAACGCATCGCCACGGCGATGTGCGGCGGCGATGTCGAAGCCGGCAGCCTGGTCGATGAAGAATGGATCCTCAACATCGAATGCAAGGGCTTCATGGATTCGCTGCGCGATGAGCGCACGCAAGAGCGCATCTACGCCATGCTGACCAGCGGCAAACCCCTGCGCAATTGAGGAAACAACCCTCCCCCCAGCCCTCTCCCGCTCCTATCGTCGCGGAGAGGGGGTGCCCAGTAACAGGAGACTGACATGAACCGACAAGTACAAGACGCTTACATCGTTGCCGCTGCCCGCACGCCGATCGGCAAAGCGCCGCGCGGCGTGTTTCGCAACACCCGCCCCGATGATTTGCTGGTCACGGCGATTCGCGCGGCGATGGCGCGCGTGCCCAATCTCGACCCAAAGGCGGTGGAAGACGCGATCATCGGCTGCGCGATTCCCGAAGGCCAGCAGGGCCTGAATGTCGCGCGTATCGCGGTGCTGCTCGCGGGCCTGCCGCACTCGGTGGGTGGTGTCACCGTCAACCGCTTTTGCGCATCGGGCCTCACAACAATAGCGATGGCGGCTGACCGCATTCGCGTCGGTGAAGCCGATGTGATGCTGGCGGGGGGCTGCGAGTCGATGAGCATGGTGCCGATGATGGGCAACACGCCGTCGATGAACAGCGCGATTTTTTCCGACGAGAACATCGGCATCGCCTACGGCATGGGTCTCACCGCCGAGAAAGTCGCGCAGCAGTGGAAGATTTCGCGCGAAGCGCAGGACGTGTTCTCGGTGCAGTCGCACCAGAAGGCGCTCGCCGCTGCCGCTGCCGGTTATTTCAAGGACGAGATCACGCCAGTCACCGTGACCGAAAAAACGCCCGATCTCGCCAGCGGCGAAATTCGTGTCAAGACCCGCGTGGTCGATACCGACGAAGGCCCGCGTGCCGACACCTCGGTTGAGGGCCTCGGCAAACTGCGCACCGTGTTCGCGACGCCGAAAACGCCGTCGGGTGAAGCCACCGGCATGGGCAGCGTAACAGCCGGCAACAGCTCGCAAACCTCCGACGGTGCAGGCGCGGTGCTGATCGTCTCCGAGCGCGCCTTGAAGCAATACAACCTGACGCCACTGGCGCGTTTTGTCTCGTTCGCGATCAAGGGCGTAGACCCCAAGATCATGGGCATCGGTCCCAAGGAAGCGATCCCGCTCGCATTGAAGTATGCGGGCTTGAAGCAGGACGACATCGGCTGGATCGAACTCAACGAAGCCTTCGCCGCGCAAGCGCTCGCCGTGATCGGCGATCTCGGCCTCAACACTGCGGTGGTCAATCCAAATGGCGGCGCGATTGCCCTCGGCCATCCACTCGGCGCCACCGGCGCGATGCGCGCCGCCACCGCCATCCACGGCATGCGCCGCATCAAGGCCAGGTACAGCATGGTCAGCATGTGTGTCGGCACTGGCATGGGCGCGGCGGGGATTTTCGAGGCTGTCTGACAGCATGGAGCGGCGCACCTTCCTTGTGGCCGCAGCCACAAGCGCACTCGCCGCCTGTGGCGCGGCGGAGGTGCGCGGCTTTCCCACCATCGCTGCGGCACTCGCCACGCTCGACGCGCTCCTCAAAACGCCGCAGCGTGCCCACAGTGGCTGGCCCTTGCCGGCAGTGCTCGAGCACGCGGCGCAGAGTGTGGAGTTTTCGCTCGAAGGATTCCCTGAGGTGAAGTCTCCGTTGTTCCACGCCACCGTGGGGGCTGCAGCGTTTGCCCTGTTTGATGCCAAGGGCAGCATGCATCACTCGCTGACCGATCCTATTCCCGGTGCGCCAGCAGTGGGCGCAGCTTCATTGGAGCAGGCGGTCGCGCGTCTGCAAACGGCGCTGCGCGATTTTGAAATGCATCGCGGCACGCTGGCCCAGCACTTCGCCTATGGCGCGCTCGACCATGCGCAATACACCCGCGCCCATCTGATGCATCTGGCCAATCACTGGGAAGAAGTGGTGCGCGGCTGATGCGTGCCACCGCTCCCGCAGAAGGAGAACCATGTCCCGTTACAACCCAGAACGCGATATCGCCTATTTCAACGGCCGCAGTCCCGGCCACTTGCCTGGCCTGCTCGGCATCAACATTCTTGACATCGGCCAGGGCTTTTTGCGCGCCGAGCTGCCGGTGCGCAAGGAGTTGTTCGCGCCCAATGGTTTTTTGCACGCGGGCAGCGTGGTGACACTGGCCGACACCGGTTGCGGCTACGCCTGCGTGGCGCATCTGCCACCGGGGGCCAGCGGCTTCACCACGCTCGAACTCAAGAGCAATCACCTCGGCACCGCGCGCGACGGCGTGATCGACGTGGAGGCCAAGGCCGTGCATCTGGGACGCACCACGCATGTGTGGGATGCCGTGGTCACGCACCGCTCGACGGATGGCACACCGGGCAAGACTATTGCCCTGTTTCGCTGCACGCAGATGATTCTATGGCCGAAGTAAAGCAGGAGGGATCAGGCACCGCGATCGCGCTCACGGCACGCGATGGTCAGCCGCTGGTGGGGCACCGGTTTCAACCGGCGGGCCCGGCACGCGCGGCGGTCGTGATTGGCCCGGCGATGGGTGTGCCGGCTGCGTTCTACCATCGCTTTGCTGCGGCCTGCGCGCAGGCCGGTTACGCGGTGACGACTTTCGACTATCGGGGTATCGGCGCATCCTTGGACCGGCCCTTGCGCCACCATCCGGCAACTTTGACCGATTGGTTCGGCCAGGACTACCCGGCAGCCATCGCCAGTGCCAAGGCGCACGCGCCCGGCTTGCCGCTGTATTTACTGGGGCATAGTCTCGGCGGTCAGATTCCGGGTTTGCTGCCCGATGTGTCCGCAATTGATGGCTTGCTCGCTGTCGCGACCGGGAGTGGTTACTGGCGCACCACGCATCCCAATATCCGCAACAAGTACCCGGTACTTGCGTACCTGGTTGGCCCCATGGCCATGGGGATTGCGGGCTACTTTCCCGGTTCAGCATTAGGCATTTTTGACGACATCCCGGCCCCAGCCATGCGCCAGTGGACTGGTTGGTGTAAAAACATTGACTACTGTGCGGGCGTGGAAGCAGATGCGAAGGCCCGTTTCGCCCGCCTCAAGATACCGGTGCATTACCTGTCGTTTACCGACGATGAGTTTATGACGCGCGAAGGCACCGAAGCCATGCTGCAACAATTTTGCGCGGCCTCACGGCAGCATACGCGCGTCGCGCCGTCTGACTGGAACGAGAAGCGTATCGGGCATTTCGGTGTATTCCGCAAAGAGATGGCCACGCATTGGCCGCGCATCATTCGTAGGCTTGACGAATTGCCCGCATTGGGCGCAACGATAAGGAAAGCCGCATGAACGATATCGAACTGACCCGCGACGGCAGCGTGCAGATCATTGCATTCGACCGCCCGGAGAAAAAGAACGCCATCACTGCGGCGATGTATCAGGCGATGGCCGATGCCCTCAAGGCTGCCGATGCTGATGCGGCGGTGCGTGTGGTGCTGTTCACCGGCGCCCCCGGCATCTACACGGCGGGCAATGATCTCGACGATTTTTTGAAGCATCCGCCCTCAAGCAGCGAGAGCCCGGTGTTCCAGTTTCTGTACAACCTCGCGCACGCGAAAAAGCCGCTGGTCGCTGCTGTCACCGGCGCGGCCATCGGCATCGGCACCACCATGCTGCTGCACTGTGACGCCGTCTATGCGGGTGACAACGCCAAGTTCAGCATGCCCTTTACGACGCTGGGCTTGTGCCCGGAAGCGGCATCGAGCCTGCTGCTGCCGGGTATCGCCGGGTATCAGCGTGCGGCCGAGAAGCTGCTCTTCGGCGAACCCTTTGGCGCGCAGGAGGCGAAGGACATGGGCTTCGTCAATCAGGTCGTGCCCACTGATGAAGTGAGCGCATTTGCCCTGGCACGCGCACACAAGCTCGCTGCCCTGCCGGCCTCCTCGGTGCGTACCACCAAGGCATTGATGCGCAGCGCGCACATGGCGGCGATTGAGGCACAGATGACGGACGAGAGCGCGCACTTTCGCAAGATGCTCACGTCACCGGAAGCGAAAGAAGCGTTCAGCGCTTTCTTTGAAAAACGCAAACCGGATTTTTCGAAGTTTGCATGAATTCAATAGGTCATCAGCCAAAAACCCTTGGTGGAAGACGCTTCTGGCTTGATACCCATCCAGGATCAGCCACCAGATCTGCTCTCCGCCTCGCGCGATGCGCCAAACAACAGGAGATGCAAGCATGTGCCGCAAAGCTAAAACATTTTTATCACCGGCGTCTCGCGAGGCAGTCGTTGCTGGCAAATTTGGCAGCATGGGCTTATTATGGACAGACTAGACATATTGGCGAGGTAGACGATGCGCGCGCAATGGCAACTGCAAGAGGCAAAAAACCGCTTCAGCGAAGTCGTGGACGAAGCGCTCGCGCATGGCCCGCAAACGGTTACGCGTCACGGGCGCGAGGTGGCCGTGATTGTGTCGGTCGAGGAATACCGCCGGCTGAAACAGCCCAAGGGCAGTCTGCTCAAGTGTTTGCAAGTCCCCGCTGAATATGCGGTCGAGCTCGATGTTTCGCGCAGCCGTGATTTGCCGCGAAAGATCGACTTGTGAGGTTTTTGCTCGATACCTGTGCCGTATCGGAACTTGTCAAACCCGCACCAGTTGCCGGGGTGCTCGAGTGGTTTGCGCAGCAAGACGAGCTATCACTCTGTTTATCGCCGCTTTCTTTGGGTGAACTCAAGCGCGGCATCGAAAAGCTCGCTGCGGGAAAACGCAAAACGTTTTTGCAAAAGTGGCTGACCGAAAACGTCATCCTGCGCTTCGGTGACAGAGTGTTGCCGGTGACCGCAGAGATTGGCGAGCGATGGGGCGAGTTGCAGGCGAAACTGGAAAAAAAAGGCAAGCCCATGCCGGTCATTGATGGCTTGATTGCCGCAACCGCACTACATCACCGGCTCACTGTCGTTACGCGAAACATCAAGGACATGGAAGCCAGCGGGGTAACTCTTTTCAATCCCTGGGCCGTTTGATCGGCATGACGTACCCACTCTTCAGGAGTTCCCAGCATGTCCCTCACAGGTAAAACCATTTTCATCACCGGCGCCTCACGCGGCATCGGCTTGGCCATTGCAAAACGTGCAGCGCAAGAGGGCGCGAATATCGCGATTGCTGCCAAAACCACCGAGCCGCATCCCAAGCTCCAAGGCACGATCTACACTGCCGCTGCCGAAATCGAGCAGGCGGGTGCCGTGCACAAGGCGCAGGCCCTGCCCATCATGTGCGACATCCGGGATGAAGAGAGCGTCAAGGCGGCGGTAAAGCAGACCGTTGAAAAATTCGGCGGCATCGACATCTGCATCAACAACGCGTCGGCGATTTCACTCACCGATACGCTCAACACGCCGATGAAGCGCTTCGATCTGATGTTCGGCGTCAACGTGCGCGGTACCTACATGACCTCGGCGATCTGCGTGCCGCATCTGCTTGAAGCGGCCAAGCAGGGACGCAATCCGCACATTCTCAATCTCGCACCGCCGCTCAATCTGAACCCGAAGTGGTTCCGATATCACACTGCCTACACCATGGCCAAGTACGGTATGAGCATGTGTGTGACCGGCATGGCAGCCGAGTTCAAGGATCGCGGCATTGCGGTCAACGGCCTGTGGACGCGCACCTTGATTGCGACGGCTGCCTTGCAGGCGATCCCCGGCGTCAACTGGAAAATGGGCCGCAAGCCCGAGATCATGGCCGACGCGGCGCACATCGTGTTGTCGCGTCCATCCGGCCACACCACCGGGCAGATATTGATTGATGATGAAGTGCTGGCCAGTGCTGGCGTGACCGATCTGGATCACTACGCGGCGCTGGAAGGTAATCGCGAATTTCTGCCGGATTTGTTTTTGGATTGAGATAGCGCGGCGTGACGGATGCGCAACTGCCGCCAGCCGCGCGCGCGGCGCTTTGCGCGATACCAGATACTGCTGCGATGGATTGGACGTTTCATGGTGGCAAAAATGCTACCATCTCGAAATGAC
>JANNCZ010000044.1:0-2996 GCA_031387185.1 Burkholderiales bacterium | reverse complement strand
TTTTCGGCGAGTACATCACCTGCACGCCATCGGGCTTGCCTCCCTGGTCGCTGTAGGAGATGTGCTTGATGCGCTTGCCGATGCCGTTTGGCGGTACTGGCTTGTCGGCTTTTTTCTTCATGTCAGCTGCGTAGGCCGTGCCGGCCATGCCACCCATGCCACCCACGGCGGCCATACCGAGCAAGCCCTTGAGATGATCGCGTCTTGTAGTCATGTTGTCTCCTTCGTTATAGTTTTGGTGCCGGGATGGTGCAGGTGCGGTAAGTGCGGTCAGTACAGTGAGTCATTTGCGCCGGAACAATGGCGGTGCAAAAAACGCGGTGAAACCAAATCAACCAAGGCCTCCATCGCAAGAATGGCTACCAGAGCCGTTCTTGCGAGCATCATTGCACGAGAAGCGCTGCCACCAAGGCTTTTCGGGTCATGACAAATTGCATTTTCAGTCTGCCTTGGCGCCCGAGGCTTTGACAATCGGCCCCCAGCGGCCCACTTCGACCTTGAGCAACTCGGCCATGTTGTCAGGCGTGCCACCCATGATGTTGTAGCCAAGATCCGTCATGCGCTTGATGAAGTCGGGCGACTTGAGACCGCGGTTGGCGGCATCATTGAGTCTGGCGATCACGTCTTTGGGCGTGGCGGCCGGCACCGCGAGACCAAACCACACGCCTGATTCATAGCCGGCCACCCCGGTTTCGGCAATCGTCGGCAGGTCGGGCAGGGCCGCGTCACGCTTGGCACCGGTGGTTGCGAGTGCGCGCAGTTTGCCGGCCTTGATGTGCGGCAGCGCCGAGGGAATGTTGTCGAACATCAGCATCACCTGGCCGCCGAGCAGATCAGTCACCGCAGGTGCGCTGCCCTTGTAGGGAATGTGCGTCATGTCGGTCTTGGTGAGGAACTTGAACATCTCACCCGACATGTGAATGCTGGTGCCGCTGCCGCTTGATGCGTAGTTGATTTTGCCCGGCTCGGCGCGCGCCAATGCGATCACCTCGGCCACCGAGTTGGCTTTGACTGAAGGATGCAACACCAGCACATTGGCCAGCGATACCAGCGCTGCCACCGGTGCCAGATCCTTGTTTGGATCAAACGGCATCTTGGCGTAGAGCGCCGGGTTGATGGCGTTGATGCCGCTGGTGGTCATGAAAATGGTGTAGCCGTCGGGTGACGAACGCGCCGCTTCGGTGCCGCCGATGTTGCCGCCGGCGCCGGGCTTGTTGTCGACCGTGACAGTCTGGCCGAGCACCTTCGAGAGTTCGGTGGCGATGGCGCGCGAGGCGATATCAACCGCGCCGCCGGGCGGGAACGGGCAGATCAGGCGGATCGGTTTGGCCGGAAAGGCCTGGCCCAACGCGACGGGCGCAGCCAGTGTGAAAGCCACCAGCGCGGCGCTGAGTAGGGATCGGCGAATGGTGCGAATGGTGCGACCGGTGCAGCTGGTGCGGCTGGTGTGGATAGTGCGAATCATGCGTGTCTCCTGAGGTGAATAATGTGGCGCTACCGCCTTTATTGTCCACCATTGTTCTTGTTCTGCGCAGCCCTGCGGGCCACGCAGCCTCAAGAGTCTAGCCGCCGCTGCGCGTATTGCGCTATGGAGCCGAATGCGATTTTCTTGGACGAAATCGCGCGCGGCAGCGGCAGCGACAACGGCAACGCGTCAGGTTTTGGCGAGTGCGGAAGGGCGCCCGCCACTCCGGTAGGCACTCGGGCTGACCCCAAACCATTGTTTGAAGCGCCGCGTGAAATAGGCCTCGTCGGCAAAGCCGCAGGCGTGCGCGACGTCGGCCACGCGCGCCGCCGAGTTGATCAGCAGTTCCTGCGCGCGCTCCATGCGCCGCTCGGTCACCAGTTCAGTGAAGGTCTTGCCGGTTTCCTTCTTGAGCAAATGCGCCAGATAGTTGGGCGAGAGAAACGCCGCCGCCGCCGCATCCGAGAGCGCAATCTCTTCGGTGAGATGCGTGCGGATATGGCGCAACACGCGTTGCAGTGAGTCGCGGCGGCTGGTGATCTGCGCCTGGCCCGCCGCCAGCCGCAGCAATTCGCTCTCGTGCTGGCGGCACACCAGCGCGATCAATTGCAGCAGCAGGCCACGCAGCATTTCGGGTGAGCCGAAGCAGCGCGACGCGTTTTCCGCTTTCATGCGCGCGATGATCCGCTCGACCTCGGCAAAACCGGTGTCGTCGAAGCCGAAGTCCAGGTATTCCTGAAACAGAAAGGGCGCGAGTTCGGGCGCTTGCGCAATCGCGACATCTTCAAGATCGAGCGGGTCCACTTCGAGGCCGGGGCGCAGAAAACGTTGCGCGAAATTCACAATCACGTAGCGCGAGCCGGGCGGATGCGGAATGAAGTGCACGCGATAGGGCGGCACAAAGCAGATCTGCCCGCGCCGAAACGGGCGTACCGCGCCGCCGATGTTTTGCTCGCTCGCGCCAGCGCGGTTGATTTGAATCTGAAAATATTCGTGGCGGTGCGGGCCGTTTTGGCCGGCGCGCGCGTCCTGTTCGCGGATGTCGAAATCGGGATGCTCCGCCGTCTCGGCCATGCCGACGGTGGGGATCTGCCGCAGCTTGATCAATGCGCCCATGCTTGTGTGGTCGACGTGATGCGGTTTGGCGTTAGCCCTAATAACCGCTCCAGGAGCGGCTCTCAGACGTAATCAAAAGCCGAGCGCAGCGCTAACGCCAAGGGTCCAGTTGCGTCGTGCGCCCGGCTCGAAAAAGCGGCCATTGGTTTCATTGACGATCACCGAACCCGCGTAGCGCGTGTTGCCGGCGTTGTCGAGACGGATGAATTCGGACAGACGCCAGTTGCTGGCGCGTTGTTCCACGCCCGCGCGCAGATTGACGATGGTGTAGCCCTCTGCTGCATCGCTGTTGCGGTCGTCAGCAAACATTTGCGAGATGCGGCGCAGTTCGATGGCGGCGTAGGGTTGGCTGAACAAGCCTGTCGACGGTGCCGCGCTGTTGTTCGCACTGCTTTGCACCGCGCCACTACTCGAA
>JANNCZ010000039.1:0-3487 GCA_031387185.1 Burkholderiales bacterium | reverse complement strand
CTTCATCCCGGTGTGGCGGCGCAACTTTCTGGTGTGGAAGAAGCTCGCGGGTGCTTCAATCCTCGGCAACATCGCCGATCCGATGATCGCGCTGGTGGCCTTCGGTTACGGTTTGGGCAGTTTGTTGCCACAGGTCGAAGGTGTGCCTTACATCCAGTTTCTCGCTGCTGGCACCATCTGCATGAGCGCGATGAATGCCGCCACGTTTGAAGCGATGTACTCGGCCTTCTCGCGCATGCATGTGCAGCGCACCTGGGATGGCATCATGAACGCGCCGATCGATCTCGATGACGTCATGCTGGGCGAACTCACTTGGGCCGCCACCAAAAGCTGCATGAGCGGCGCAGCGATCATGCTGGTGATCTGGTTGCTCGGGCTGGCCAACGGCGCGTTGGCGCTGCTGATCCTCCCTGTAGTATTGATCACCGGCCTTGCCTTCGCTGGCCTTGGTTTGATCGTCAACGCCTTTGCGCGCGGCTACGATTTTTTCCAGTATTACTTCACCCTCGTCATCACGCCGATGGCCTTTGTCAGTGGCGTATTTTTCCCCGCATCACAACTGCCGCCGTGGCTGCAAGCTTGCGCTCAGGCGTTGCCGCTGACCCACGCCATCGAACTGGCGCGGCCGCTGTTGCTCGGGCGCCTGCCCGAGCTGGCGCTGCTTCATATCCTGGTATTGCTCGCATACGCACTGGCGGGCGCGTACATCGCTACCGTATTCACGCGCCGCCGCTTAACCTGACGGCACTTCGAGCGAGAGGCTGAATTGGCACGCTCACGGTGAGCACGCGCACCGTGAGACTGCGCCTGTACAGTTTCTGACAAGCGATGCCGCTAGAAGCCTTGTCCCCCAAAGCGTTCAGAGGCGGAATCGATAAAAACCGCTCCCACCAAGGGTTTCAGGTCAGCACGCCAAACCGCAATGGCCTGCATTGCATTTGCGCGGCGCTATTCGAGCTTGATCCCCGCTGCCGGAATGATGCGCTTCCAGCGCGCAATGTCGGCCTGATACATCTCGACAAACCGCGCGCGTGCCAGCGGTGCAATCAGCGCACCGGCCTTGGCCAGACGTTCGCGCGTCAGGGGATCATCGAGCAACTTGATCACGCTGGTGCCAATGAAATCGGCCACATCGGCAGGCGTGCCGGCCGTGAGAAACACGCCTTGCCAGAGCGTCATTTCGTAGTCCTTGACCCCCGCCTCCTGCATCGTAGGCAACTCGGGCGCACCACCAAAACGCGCGCTGCCGGTGACGGCAAGCGCACGCACGCGCCCGGCCTTGTAGAGCGGCAGACCGACCGGCATGCCGGCGAAATAAAAGTCCAACTGGCCGCCGATCACATCGGTCGCAGCGGGCGCGCCGCCCTTGTAGGGAATGTGTACCGCCTGAAAGCCGGCCAGCACTTTAAAGAGTTCACCTGCCATGTGATCCGAGTTGCCCACACCGGACGAGCCGAAGCTCAGCTTGGCAGGCGCCGCCTTGCCTTGCGCGATCAACTCGCCCACCGTCTTATAGGGTGAGGTGGCGTTGACCAACAAGATATGCGGTGTGGCGGCAACGCCTGCTGCCGGCAGCACATCCCTGGTGCCATCGAACGGCAGCCTGGGATTGGCTGCCACGCTGATGGCGAGGCCATTTTGCGCAAACAAAATCGTGTAACCGTCAGGCGCACTTTTCGCCACAGCATCAGCGGCGATGTTGCCGGCCGCGCCGCCGCGATTCTCCACCGTCACTGGCTGCTTCCACAAATCCGACAAGCCTTGCGCCATGATGCGGCCGACAATATCGGTCGAGCTGCCCGCCGCATAGCCGATCACGACCTTGACCGGCTTTTCGGGGTATGCCGCGCCACACGCCGGCACAGTGGCGAAGAACACTGCCGCAGTGGCGATTGAGAGAGACAAACGCTTGAACAATGTCATGGGAAAACTCCGGTGTAAGGTGGGCTGAAACGGCGGGTTGCTTGGACGACGGCCTGCTTGAAGCACTGCGGTGTCGAAGACGGGTCAGTGGCGCGCTTGCCTGCTGCGTGCGCTCCTCAACGCTAACTGACCAAGGTGCGCGACACGCTGCGCAACTCCATGTTGAGAGTGAAGCGATTCTCCGGGTGGCGCGTGACGGTCACTTCAAACGGCTCACCGTGGCTGTCGAAATAACGGCGCACGATCACCAGGCAGGGTGCACCTGCTTGGGCATCAAGCAACCGGGCTTGAGCCTTGGTGAGCGCGGCAGACTGCACTTCGATTTCCGCACGCTCGATGCCAACGCCGAAATGGCGCTCGATCTGCTCGAACACCATCTCGCGCGCGTGGTTCGGCAGTTTCACGACGCGCGCAAAGCGGTGCAGGATGTAGATGTCGGTCCAGGCCAGCGCCAGTTTGGATTGCTCCTCGCGGCGCACTGCGCCGATGTGATACCAGGAAGATCCGAGAGGGGCTTTGAGCGTGCGTTGCAGCGCGCTGTCGCATTCAACCGTGCGCTCGATCTTGTTCTCGCGATAGGTGTTGCGCGGATAGCTCAATACATCCTTGAGCGTATTGAAGTCCTGGCTATACACGCGCGGCTGGGTGCGCGAGATCACCCGCGATGCCGCGCCCTGGCGGCGCTCGATAAAACCGCGCTCTTGCAGCGTCTTGAGTGTGTGACGCAGGGTGTGGCGGCTGACGCCTGCTTCGTTGCATAGCACTTGCTCGGAAGGCAGCGCGCTCCCTACCGGCCACTCCCCCTCGCGAATGCGTCCCAGCAGTTCTGCTGTAAGGCGGCCGTGCAGCGTGTTGGACGGCGTGGCAGGTGGCGGGGCAGTGCGCGCAAGGCCCTGCGGAACAGCACCCGCCTTGCGCATGTCATCCTGCCGGGAGGAGGCTTGAGTCATTGCGAGGGCAGTCGCCGCAACGCCGGGACCGTGCTCAGGACAAGCCGTACATCTTCTTGCCGGCCACCGGCATGCGCGCGGTGAGGATGTCACCCGACAAGGACTCGGTGATGTAGATGGTCTTGTTGTCCAGTCCGCCAAAGCACAGGTTGGCCAGATGATGGTGGTGCGGATTCTCCGAGTACACCAAGTGCGTAGCCAGCATGTTGGCATCGAAGCGCCAGATGCCGACACCGAGGTGGCACACCAGCAAGCCGTTTTCCGAATCCATCTCGATGCCGTCCGGCCCGGCCGCACCGCCAGAGAGTTGTACCGCGACGCCGGTCTTGGACACCGAGCCGTCGGCCATCAGCGGCAAGCGCCAGATCTGCTGCGAGCGCGTTGCGGCCACGAAGCAATGCTTCTCTTGGGTGTTCAACGTAATGCCGTTCGGGCTGGGTACGTTGAGCGCGAGGCGATCGAGTTGACCGCCATTGGGTTGTCCTGCGCCACGCAGGCGGAATACGCGACCGGTCGGATCAGCAATGCCGGTCTGGCCCTGATCGGTGAAATACAGATCGCCGTTGGACGCGAAGTGCAGGTCGTTCAAACCCTTGAAGCCTTCGCTATACATG
>JANNCZ010000031.1:0-8756 GCA_031387185.1 Burkholderiales bacterium | reverse complement strand
CCGATTTTTGGCACCGGCGGCGGCGCGCGCATGGCAAGCGATTACAACGTGACCCTGTTGGGGCAGTTGCCATTGCGCCTCGACATACGCGAGCAGGCCGATTCGGGCAAACCAACGGTGGTGGCAGACCCCGATGGCCCGGTGTCGGAAATCTACAAAGCCATCGCACGCAAGGTGGCGGTGAAGATTGCCGAGAGCGCCAAGGACATGACCGGCAAGTTTCCGTCGATTGTGATATCCAAAAGCACGTGATGATCGCGATGAAGCGCTTGATAGTTCTTTGGGCCGGGTTGATCGCTGTGGCGCTTGCGGCCCCGGCGTTCGCTGATTTTGCAACGGGTCGAAGCGCGTTTTTGAAGAACGACTACGCGATGGCAGGGGTGCAATTTGAAGCGGCAGCCACGAGCGGGGATGCCCAAGCCATGATGGCGTTGGGCACAATGTACGCGGCCGGTTACGGTGTGGAGCGTGATGCCGCGCGCGCGTTCGAATGGATCTTGAAAGCTGCTGAGGGCGGTCACATTGCGGCGCAATCCGATGCAGCGCGGCGCTACAGCGTGGGCGATGGTGTGACCAAAGACGATGCACTCGCTCTCCTGTGGGCGCGGCGTGCCGCCGACAAAGGGGATGCCGACGCGCAATACATCATGGGTGTGCGCCATGCCGAAGGTTTGGGCGTCAAACGTGACTCGGGACAGGCGTTGCTTTGGTTTGCGGCGGCGGCGGAGCAGGGCTCCGTTCGTGCGCAGTACAGCGCCGGCTTTCTGCTCGCTCAAGGGGCAGCGGCGGCAAAGCTCCCAGCGCATGCCCAGCAGCTGCGTCTCGAAGCCTACAAATGGCTGCTTATCGCCGAGAAGGGCGGGGCGCCGGATGCCGCACGCGGTGTTGCGGCGCTCAAAAAGCTGCTGACTGAAGAACAACTGGCTGCTGGTGCGCAAAGCGCTGCTGCGTTTAAGCCGATTAACCCCTACTCCGCGGCGTCGCAGGGCATACGATGAGCATCAAAAGCGACAAATGGATCCGCCGCATGGTGGCCAGCCACAACATCATCGAACCGTTCGCGCCGGATCAGGTGCGCGAAATCGATGGCAAGCGCATCGTCTCCTACGGCACCTCAAGCTACGGCTACGACATCCGCTGCTCGGACGAATTCAAGATTTTCACCAACATCAACTCGACCATCGTTGATCCAAAAAATTTCGACGAAAAATCCTTTGTCGACTTCAAGGGCGAGGTGTGCATCATCCCGCCCAACTCCTTCGCGCTGGCGCGCACGGTTGAATACTTTCGCATTCCGCGCAGCGTGCTCACGGTGTGCCTCGGAAAAAGTACCTACGCGCGCTGCGGCATCATCGTCAACGTGACGCCATTCGAGCCGGAGTGGGAAGGTTACGTCACTCTGGAGTTCTCCAACACTACGCCGCTTCCCGCCAAGATTTACGCAGGTGAAGGCTGTGCGCAAGTGCTGTTTTTTGAGAGCGACGAAGTGTGCGAAACCTCATACAAGGATCGCGGCGGCAAGTATCAGGGGCAGAAGGGCGTCACGCTACCCAAGATGTAGCGCGTGAAGGCGGCGATGCATATCGCCACTGCCATACTCCGGTGCGCGCGGCCACCGGCTACACCATCGCCGAACCGCCATCCACGACCAGTGTCTGCCCGGTAATGAACGCCGCGTCCGCACTGGCAAGAAAGCTGACGGCACCAGCAATATCCTGTGGCGTCTCATCGCGTTTGATTGCGCGCGAGGCGATGATGACATCGCGATACTTCTCTGCATGCACCGGATGGGCGAGCACGCCATCGCTCATCGTGAAGCCGGGTGCCACCGCGTTGACCGTGATGCCGTGTGCGCCGACTTCGCGTGCCAGTGCTCGCGTAAACGCAATCATTGCGCCCTTGCTGGTGACGTAGTGCAACATGTTGGGCACACCCTTGAGTGGCGCACCCGAGGCGAGGTTGATGATGCGCCCGCGCCCGCTGGCCTTTAAATGCGGCAGCGCGGCGCGTGCGCAGAGGAATGGCCCCATCGTGTTGATCGCCATGACGCGTTGCCAGTCGTTGGCAGAGATGGCTTCAAACGGGCCGGGCGTAAGCGCCGAAAACAGGGCCGCGTTGTTGATCAGAATGTCGATACGGCCAAATTCTGCGGCGACCGCCGAGATCGCCGATGCGACCTGTGCTTCGTTTGACACATCGCAGGGCAGGCCAATCACCTTTACGCTGTCTGAGGTGGCTCCGGGGGCGGTGCTGCCACGCAAGGCCTGCGCACGTTCTGCGCTGCCGGCAATATCGAGAATCGCTACAGACGCACCGTCGGCGAGCAAGCGTTCAGCCAGCACGCGGCCAATGCCGCTTGCACCACCCGTCACGACGGCCACGCACCCTGTCAGTCTCATCTCTTGCTCCAGTCTGAATGTTCACGTATCAGGGCAGGTGTGCCGCTGCGCCTGCGCTGCGATGAAAATCATGCGGGGGATTTTGGCACAGGCTCACCGCAACGTTTTGGCATTTGCGTTGGACAGGACATTCTCCCGGAACCCGCGTCCGGCATGGCCTGAATGCTCAGTAAAATGCGTCAACAGTCATTTCAACCGGAGGAACAACCATGCGCCACCCACTGACACTCGCCTGCGCCGCTGCGCTGGCCGCACTTGCGTTTGCTGTCCCCTCAAGTGCGCAGACTGTGCCCAAGGCTGTGATCGGCATGAGCGGATGGACCGGCTTTGCGCCACTGACGCTGGCGGAGAAGTCGGGCATCTTCAAGAAGAATGGTGTCGATGTGGAGATCAAGTTCATTCCGCAGGCCAGCCGCCATCTTGCGCTGGCGTCGAACGCCATCCAGTGCGCCGCGACCACAGTCGAGACCCACGTGACCTGGAACGCCAATGGCGTGCAGAACACCCAGGTGTTGCTGCTCGACAAGTCGAATGGTGGGGACGGCATCGCGGTGCGCAAGGAAATCAACAGCATCAAAGATCTCAAGGGCAAGAGCATCGGCGTCGATGCGCCCGGCACCTCGCCGTTTTTTGTGCTCGCCTACATGCTCAAGAAAAATGGCATGACGATGAACGACATCAAACGCGTGTCGCTGTCGCCGCAGGCGGCAGCCAATGCATTTGTCGCCGGGCAGAACGACGCAGCGCAGACGTATGAGCCCTACATGTCGGCGATTCGCGACAAGCCCGAAGCCGGCAAGATTTTGCTTACCACCAAGGATTACCCGATCGTGGTCGATACCCTTGGCTGCCCGCGCAACTATATCCGCCAGAACCCGAAGCTGGTGCAGGCCATGGTCAATAGCTGGTTCGAGGCGCTTGAGTTGATGAAGCGTGAGCCGGCCAAGTCCAACGAAATCATGGGGGCTGCCGTCAAGCAGACTGGCGAGCAGTTTGCCAAGTCGGCCGCCTTCATCGCGTGGCAGGATCGTGCCGCCAATCGCAAGTTCTTCGCCGGCGAAATCGGCTCCTTCAGCAAGGAAGCTGCGGAGTTGCTGCTGGAGAACGGCGTGATTCGCGGCATTCCCGATATCGGCACGTTGCACGAAACTTCGTTTTTGAAGTGAGCATGCAGCACAGCCTGGGGCGCCCGGTTGATGCGGCTAGCGGCATGGACGCTTTACCGCGCGCGTGCCTTGCACCCTGCGCCATACGCTGAAAACTGACGAATACCGCAATGGCATCGCAACTCCGGGGCTTGATGTGGGCAGCGTTGCTTCTCGCGCTGGTGCACGTGACCGGCACAATCGGTTACAAGTTGATCGGTGGCCCGGAGACCACCTGGCTCGACGGTTTCTACATGACCTTCATCACCGTGGCCACGATTGGCTATGGTGAAGTCGTTGACCTGACCAAAAGCCCCGGCGGGCGCGTGTTCACCGTGGTGATCGCGCTGGTGGGCATCGGCACGATGACCTATATGTTTTCGATGCTCACCGCCTTCATTCTCGAATCCGATCTCAACACGGCGCTCAGGAGAAAACGCATGCAAAAGCAGATAGACCAACTGACCGGCCACTACATCGTGTGCGGCATCGGCCGTGTCGGCGCCAATGTCGCGGACGAACTGCGCAAAACCGGGCGCGTGTTTGTGGTGATCGAAGCTGATCGGGGCGCACTCGACTCCTATCTTGAACAGCACGATGAGGCGATGTACATGCACGGAGACGCGGCGGACGACGACGTGTTGCGCGCCGCCGGTGTAGCGCGGGCGGCCGGCGTGTTTGCCGTCACTGGCGATGACAGCCATAACCTCGTGGTGTCACTGTCGGTCAAGCAATTGAACGCCAAGGCCAAAGTGGTGGCACGCGTACATGACATCCGCAACGCCGACAAAACGCGCCGCGCCGGCGCCGACGAAATTGTCTCGCCTGATTTCACCGGCGGCATGCGCATCGCCTCGGCAATGCTGCGGCCGAACGTGGTCAATTTCATGGACCAGATGCTGCGCAGTGACGACGGCCTGCGCGTGGAAGAAGTGATCGTGCCCGAAGGCTTTATTGCGCGCCGCCTCGGTGACATTGCGCTCAAGTCGCGCGACTATGTTCTCATGGCCACGCACGAAAGCGGCAAGTGGGTGTTCAACCCGGATGACGATCACGTCATCCGCACCGGCTATGCCCTGGTCGTCATGGCCAATCCGGGCGGGCGCGCCAAGCTGGCTGCGTTGCTGACTGCTTGACATGAAAATTTTGATCAGCAACGACGATGGTTACACCGCGCCAGGCCTCGCCGCTTTGGTCGAAGCACTCAGACCGCTGGCCGAATTGATCGTCATCGCGCCCGAGCAAAATCACAGCGGCGCATCGAATTCGCTGACGCTCAATCGCCCGCTCAGCGTGCGCACCGCCGGCAACGGCTTCCTGTTTGTCAACGGCACGCCCACGGATTGCGTGCATCTCGCCGTTACCGGCTTGCTCGATTTCAAACCCGACATGGTGGTATCAGGCATCAACAACGGTGCCAATATGGGCGACGACACGATTTACTCCGGCACCGTGGCAGCGGCGACAGAGGGCTACCTGCTCGGCATCCCTTCCATCGCCTTCTCGCTCGCTGGCCGTGGCTGGGATCATTTGGCTACTGCAGCGAGTGTTGCGGCGGATGTGGTGGCGCGGTTTCAGCGGGACCCGTCTGTCGAACCCGTGCTCTACAACGTCAACATTCCCGGCGTAGATGCAGCAAACCTAAAAGGCCTGCATGCGACGCGCCTTGGCCGCCGGCACAAGGCCGAGGGCGCCGTGCGTGCCGAGAATCCCCATGGCGAAGCGGTATGGTGGGTCGGCGCCGCTGGCCCAGCTGCAGACGACGGGCCAGGCACCGACTTTCATGCAGTCGCCAACGGCTATGTGTCAGTGACGCCCTTGCAAATTGACCTCACCCATTTCGAGAAAGTGACGCATGTCCGCGACTGGCTTGGCCGCTGATTCGGCAGGCGGCGTGGCAGCGCGCACCCGGCTGGCCAAGAATCAGGTGTTGAACGAGACTGATTGGGCCGTACCAACCGCGCCAAGAATGGCTCTGGTCAAGCGTTTGCGCGACAAAGGCATCCGCTCTGAAGCGGTGTTGAACGCCATCGCGCGCGTGCCGCGCGAGCGCTTCATCGACGAGGCTCTGTGGAGCCGTGCTTATCAGGACGACGCCTTGCCGATCGGTCATGGCCAAACCATCTCGCAGCCCTTCGTGGTGGCGCGCATGATCGAAGCCATCCTGCCGGTGAGCGCGGGCAAGGAGTCGCGCTTCAAGCGCATTCTGGAAGTCGGCACCGGCTGCGGCTATCAAGCGGCCGTGCTGGCGCAACTGGCCGACGAGGTGTATTCGATTGAACGCATCAAAGCGCTCTACGACAAGGCACGCGCCAATCTGCGGCCCTTGCGCATTCCCAATGTGCGCCTCGCCCTGGGCGATGGCTATCTGGGCTTGCCCGATGCCGCGCCGTTTGACGCGGTGATCGTGGCTGCCGCTGCGCCCGCGTTACCCGAGGCGCTGGTGCAGCAGTTGAAGCGCGGTGGCAAAATGATCATCCCCGTGGGGTCGAGCGCGCCAGGCGCAGCGCAGCAGCTCAAGCTGATCGACAAGCGCGGCATGACAGTAATTGAAAAACAGCTCGATCTGGTGCGCTTCGTGCCGATGCTGAACGGGCTGGCGAAATAGGGTGGTGGCATGACAAAGGATTTTTCGAAGATTGGTTGTGCTGCATTGTTGATGCTGGCATTGCTGAGTGCTTGCTCGACGCGCCAAACCGCGCCGGTGGTGGAGCGGTCGCCCGCGCCCGCATCGCCTGCGGCCAAACCGGCAGCTTCCTCTACGCCAGCCGCCAAACCGCCGGCGCCTTCTGCTGCGGATTTCTACACCGTCAAGCGTGGCGACACGCTGTTTGGCATTGCACTCGATCATGGACACGACTATCGCGAAATGGCGGCGTGGAACAACATCGTCAACCCCAGCGTGATTCAAGTGGGGCAAGTGCTGCGCGTGACGCCACCAGCGGGTGCGCCGGGCGTGCAAGGCGCCGCTGGTACCCCGGGCACCACAGGTGCCGGCGAGTCCGGCGTGGTGGTGCGCCCGATCACACCGCCGGGCGGCACCCCTGCTGGCGCACCGTCTGCGCCTGCCGGCACCATCACCGAACCGCGCGGTGACAAACGCCCCTACTCCGACGAAGCACTCGCCCAGGCCCAAGGCCAAGCAACCGCCAAACCCGCTGCCGCCAGCCCGGCGCCGAAACCCGCTGACAAAGCGGCAGAGCCGAAACCGCCTGTTGAGAGCGACGACGTCGCTTGGGGTTGGCCCGCATCCGGCCGCGTGATCGGCGCGTTCAGCGACAGCGGCGCCAACAAGGGTCTCGATATTGCCGCCAAAGTCGGCGATCCGGTCCTCGCCGCCGGCCCCGGCAAAGTGGTCTACAGCGGCCAGGGCCTGCGCGGCTATGGCCGCCTCGTCATCATCAAGCACAACAACACCTATCTGTCTGCCTACGCGCACAACAGCAATCTACTGGTGAAAGAAGGGCAGCTCGTTACCAAAGGCCAGCGAATCGCCGAAGCCGGCAACAGCGACAGCGACGTGCCGAAATTGCATTTCGAGATTCGCCGCCAGGGCAAGCCGGTTGACCCGGCCAAGTTTTTGCCTGAACGCTGAGAGGAATCCGCACGATGGCCGTCGATGCCCAACTGATCACATGGTTCGAACGCCTCGGCCGCGAGTTCGGCCCGATGCCTGATGCATCGCCCGCTTCGCGCCGCAAACGCTACGAAGACATCACCGGGCTGCTGACAAGTCTGCGGCCTCGCGCACACGTCGGCATGCGCAATTTTCACCTCGCGTTGCCGGGCCGCACGCTCGATGCACGCCTCTATCATCCTGGGGGCACGCCGGCTTTGATGGTGTTCTTTCACGGCGGCGGCTGGGTGGTCGGGTCGATTCACTCACATGATCAACTGTGCGCACACGTCGCAGCCAAGAGCGGCGTTGCGATCCTCTCGGTTGACTACCGCCTCGCACCGGAGCATGCCTTCCCGGCGCAAAACGACGACGCCTACGATGCAGTGGTGTGGGCCGCCGCGCATGGTGACGAACTCGCCTGCGACGTGACGCGTCTCGCCGTTGGTGGCGACAGTGCCGGCGCGCACATGGCAGCAGTCACCGCACTGCACGCGCGTGACCGCCACGGCCCGGCAATCCGGTTTCAGTGGCTGATCTATCCGACGGTGGAGCCGGAGTCGGGCCTGCCGTCGATGACCGCATTCGCGGCGGGGCCGGGATTGACGCTCGATGACATGCGCTGGTTCTGGGCGCAACTCGGCACCGATCTCAAGACTCCGGGTTACGGCGTCGCGCCTTCACGCGCGGCCTCATTTGCCAACCTGCCCGCTGCCTATGTACTCACCGCAGACGCGGACTTGCTGCGCGACGAAGGCGAGCGCCTTGCCGCCCTGCTCAAACAGGGCGGCAATCAGGTTGTGAGCAAGCGCGGCCCCGGCATGACGCATGGTTTCGCACGCCTCTATCCGGTCTGCACAGTGGCCGATGCATTGATGAATGAGGCTGCCAAGAGTCTCGGTGAGGCGCTTGCACAAGCCGGCACGGCTGGCAATTCAGCGTTGACCGCAGCGAGCAACGCGGCGAGCAACGCAGCGAGCAACAAGGCGCAAGCATGACCACGACGCTTGTGTTCGATATCGAATCGATTCCCGATGTCGCGGGCTATCGAACGCTCAATGGCTTGTCGCCAGACATTTCTGACCACGACGTGGCCGAGATCGCCTTTCACGAACGCCGCGCCAAAACCGGCGGCGACTTCATGCCGCTGCACCTGCAAAAAGTGGTCGCCATTTCCTGCGTGCTGCGTCAGGACGACAAATGGAAAGTCTGGTCGATCGGCAAACCGGACGACCCCGAAAAGGAATTGATTCAACGCTTTTTCGACGGTATCGAAAAATTCACCCCCACGCTTGTCTCGTGGAACGGCAGCGGCTTTGATCTGCCGGTGCTCAACTATCGCGGCCTGCTGCACGGCGTCACCGCAGCGCGCTTCTGGGATCAGGGCGAAGACGAAAAAGATTTCAAGTGGAACAACTACATCAGCCGCTATCACTCGCGCCACACTGACTTGATGGACCTGATGGCGATGTACCAGCCGCGCGGTGCTGCGCCACTCGACGCACTCGCCAAACTGTGCGGCTTCCCCGGCAAGCTCGGCATGGATGGCTCGGCCGTTTGGGGCGCGTATCAGGCGGGCAAGATTGCCGAGATTCG
>JANNCZ010000960.1:0-15239 GCA_031387185.1 Burkholderiales bacterium | reverse complement strand
GTGCGTCTGCCCGAGAGCTGGCGGGTCCAGTACCGCCAGGTCGAGCCGGGAACGGTCAGAGGCGGGATTCACGGCCATCAGTTTGACGACAGGTGCCGGGCTTTCGACCAGCGGCAGGCTGAGGCAGTGGGAATGAAACTGCCGTCAGCATGACAGGCCGATCTGGGTTTGACACGCCGGCAGGTCAGTGCGATCGCCGACTTCAATCGATATTCTCTGCAAAGGCTGGATAAATGGCAACGTTGCGCTCAGCGCTCGCGACCGGAAAAATCGTGTTGGCCCCCGGTTGTTACGATTCGCTCTCTGCACTCATGATCGAGCGTGCCGGTTTCCCGGCAGCCTATCTGTCGGGTGCGGCGCTTGCCTATACGCGATTTGGCCGGCCGGACATCGGATTGATCAGCATGTCCGAGGTCGTCGATACGGCATCGCTGATTGCCGAACGCACCTCTATCCCGCTCATCGTCGATGGCGATACCGGGTTTGGCAATGCGCTCAATGTGCAACGGACGGTACGCCTGATCAGCAATCGTGGCGCCCAGGGCATTCAGCTCGAAGATCAGACCATGCCGAAACGCTGCGGGCACCTGGCTGACAAGACGCTCGTCTCATGTGGCGAGATGGTCGGCAAGATCAAGGCGGCGCTGGATGCGCGCGGCAATCCGGAGTGCATGATCATCGCGCGTACCGATGCTATCGCCGTCGAGGGCTTCGCGGCGGCGATCGATCGTGCCGAGGCCTATCTCGCTGCCGGCGCCGAGGTGCTTTTCATCGAGGCGCCACGCAATGACGAAGAACTGGCGATGGTCTGTGCCCACTTCAAGGGGCGTGTCCCATTGATGGCCAACATGGTCGAAGGCGGCAAGACGCCGGTCAAGTCAGCAGCAGAACTCGAGGCACTCGGTTTTTCGCTGGTCATTTTTCCGGGTGGCACGGTGCGCGCGCTTGCGTATACCTTGGCCGGGTATTTCGATTCGCTCAAGGAACACGGCACGACGCTGCCATGGCGCGACGAGATGTACGACTTCGCCAAACTGAATCAGTTGGTGGGAACGCCAAAAATGCTTGAACTGGGCAAGCGTTACGAGGCCAAGGATTGAGTGGACGGCTTGTGGTGATTCTTTTCAGAGTGGTACTGCCGGTAGACGATTTTTAACAGAGGAGATTGACACAATGAGCGATAAAACTGCAACCATGCTGGGCGTTGGAGACTTGATGCTGTGCATGCCCGACCCCGATTCATACTTCGAGATGGTGACGCCGACGCTAAAGGCAGCCGATGTGGTGGTGGGGCAGGGCGAGATCATCTTCACGGACCGGCCGGTCAAGTCGTATTCCGAGGCGATGTTTCCGCCCAGTGATCCGGCGGGCATGAAGGCCATCGCCAATGCGGGATTCAACGTCATCACTTTGGCCACGAATCACATCTGGGATTCGGGCGTTCCCGGCGTCGAAGACACCCTGAACGGCTTCAAGGGCCTCGGCATCAAGGTGACCGGCGGTGGCATGACGCTCGCCGAAGCCAGGACACCGGCGATCATCGAACGCAAAGGATCGAAGTTCGGTTTCTTGAGCTACAACTGCGTCGGGCCGAAGGAATCCTGGGCCACGTCGGAAAAGCCCGGCTGCTCGTTTGTTCGCGTGCTCACGCATTATGAACAGCAGACGGTTCAACCGGGCATCAAGCCGGCGATTTACACGTTTGCCGAGCCTTCCAGTCTGAGGGCCATGCAGGACGACATTCGCAAGCTGCGCGGGCAGGTCGACGTGGTCGTGGTGTGCCTGCACAAGGGGCTGGTACACACGCCGGTGACGCTGCTTGATTATGACCAGGAAATCCCTTACGCGGCCATCGATGCCGGCGCCGACGTCATCCTCGGCACGCACCCGCACATCCTGAAGGGCGTCGAGATCTACAAGGGCAAGGTGATTTTCCACAGCCTGTGCAACTTCGTCACGCCCAACCAGATTCTGACCAGCGCCGGCGCCACCAGCGACGTGGCCAAGGAATGGGCTGTCAAGCGCAAGGACCTGTTCGGCTTCGAACTCGATCCCGAATATCCGACTTATCCCTTCCATACGGAAGCCAAGTACAGCGCGGTCGCCAAGCTTGCGGTCGAAGGTGGAAAGATCAAGCGCGTCAGCTACCTGCCACTGCTTGTCAACAAGAAGGCACAGCCGGAGTTTCTCAAGCAGGATAGCCGCGGGCAGGAAGTGTTCGACTACATGGAGAAGATCACCAAGGCGGCCAAGCTGAACGCAACTT
Organism: Burkholderiales bacterium; assembly: GCA_031387185.1. Classification (GTDB taxonomy): domain Bacteria; phylum Pseudomonadota; class Gammaproteobacteria; order Burkholderiales; family JAEUOS01; genus CANJDH01. Next base: position 12,973 of record JANNCZ010000960.1, on the reverse strand, counting down.
TCAGCTGGGCCGGTGACGAAATCGTCGTCCATGGCGGTGATTGCGACTAATCGGTACCCGCGTTGGTATGCATAACGGCGCTGCGCGGGGCTGGTGCCCCGCGTCCCGCGTCGTGCCGCACCTCGTTTTGCAATCACCAGAACACCACGGCAACCTACAGGAGGAGTGATGGCTATCATTCGCGTTTTTATAGTGGTACTGAGCCTGCTCGCCGCTGCGGCGGCTCAGGGGCAAGGCACTTATCCGAACCGCGCCATCCGTATCATCGTGGCCGTGACCCCCGGTGGAACCAGCGATCTCATCGCACGCGGCGTCGCCAAGCTGATGTCGGAGGATCTCGGCCAAACCGTCATCATCGAGAATCGCCCAAGCGCCAGTAGCCTGGTCGGCACCCAGTTCGTCGCCAAGTCTGCGCCGGACGGCTACACCCTCCTGCACATGGCCAATACCTTTGCCGTCGTGCCGTCATTGATCGCGAATCCCGGCTATGAGGTGAAGGATTTCGCCGGGATCAGTCTCACCGGTATCGTTCCGAAGATACTGAGCGTGAACCTGAAGGTGCCGGTAAACTCGGTGGAAGAACTGATTGCCCTGGCGCGATCAAAGCCCGGTCAAGTGACTTATGCGAGTGCCGGCCTGGGCGGCACCGGGCACATGTCGGCTGAGCTGTTCAGCAATCAGCTAGGACTCAGCATGATCCACGTCCCGTACAAGGGTGCCTCGCAGGCGCTCATTGATCTCGTCGGTGGCCAGGTGATGATGATGTTCGATGAAATGACCTCCTCGCTGACGCATGTGCGCAGCGGACGGATTCGCCCTCTGGCCGTGACGAGCCGGGCGCGTTCTCCCTTGCTGCCCAACATTCCTACTGTTGATGAGGCCGGGGTCAAGGGTTTCGAGGACAGCACGTTTACCGGTCTGTTGGCGCCGGCTGGAACGCCGCTGGAGATCCTCAACCGTCTCAACGCGTCGGTCCAGAAGGCCGTGCGTCAGCAGGCGCTGCGCGAAAGTTTTCTTGATCTCGGCGTCGAACTGACGGCAAGCCCTTCGCCCGAAGATTTCAGTAACTACGTCCGTCGCGAATTCGAAAAGAAGGCCAAGGTCATCCGCGAAGGCAAGATCAGGATTGAATGAGAATGTTGCTTATCCCGGGCAACTCTTCAGTTCGCATGCACGCTCGGGTCGGCCGGCGTGCAATTGAAATCGGGCAATGACGATGAGTTCGGGCAAAGAACCCCTTTTTGATTTCGTCATCATCGGCGGTGGCTCGGCCGGATGCGTGCTCGCCAATCGCCTGTCCGCCAACCCGGCTGTTTCGGTTTGCCTACTCGAAGCCGGCGTCCGCGACAGCAGCCCGCTGATCCAGGTGCCGCTGGCCATGCCGGCGCTTTTCAAGCATCCGGTGATGAGCTGGCACATGAATAGCGTGAGTCAATCCGGCGCCGGCAATCGCAGCATCTATGTGCCGCGTGGCAAGGTACTTGGAGGTTCAAGCGCTCTGAACGGCATGGTCTACCAGCGTGGTCACCCGACCGACTATGACGATTGGGCCAAGGCCGGCAATGCGGGCTGGTCGTTCAGGGAGGTCCTGCCGTACTTCCTGAAGTCTGAAAACAACCAGATCTGGAGGGACTCGCCGTTTCATGGCGTGGCGGGACCCTTGACGGTGACTGATCTCAAGACCCGGAGCCGCGCAACGGACCGCTTTATCGCGGCCGGCGAGTCGCTGGGGTATCAGCGTTGCGAGGATTTCAATGCCGAAAATCCGCAAGGCTTTGGTTACCGCCAGGTCACACAGCGTAACGGCTTGCGCGTCTCGGTCGCCAAGGCCTATCTCTCGCCGGTCAAGCACCGCCCGAACCTGCGCATCGTCACGGATGCCCTGGTGGACCGGGTCACCTTCGATGGGCGTCGTGCCACCGGTGTCCGTTTCATGGAGGGCGGCACCTGGCAGACGCTTGGAGCGCGGCGCGAGGTATTGTTGTCGGCCGGGGTGTTCGGCTCACCGCAGATTCTCCAGCGCTCCGGCGTCGGTGCCGCCGGAGATTTGCGTGCATTGGGTATCGACGTGGTGCACGATCTGCCGGGGGTCGGCGCGAACCTGCAGGACCATGCAGCAATTTCCCTTTCCTACGATACGCACAATACCGAGCCGTATGGCATATCCTGGAAGGCCGTGCCGCGGCTGGCGTGGGATGCCATCCAGTACTTGCTGTTCCGGCGCGGCATGATTTCAAGCAATGTGCTCGAGGGCAACGCATTTATCCGCACCAATCCGGCACTGAGCCGTCCGGATATCCAGTTCAGCTTCATGCCGGCGCGCCGCAATCCGCAGCGCAGTGTCGGCTTCGGTCATGGCTATGCGATGTCGACGATTGTCCTGCGGCCGCATAGCCGCGGCTCGGTGCGGCTGGCCGGCAGGGAAGCCGATCAACTGCCGCTGATCGACTTTGGTCTGCTCAGCGATGAGCGCGATGTGAAACTGATCCTGCAAGGCTTGAAGATCGCTCGTCGTGTTCTCAATGCACAGCCCTTCGCTCCCTACCAGGGCCGGGAGTCGCTGCCTGGCGCCGCAGTGACTGACGATCAGTCCCTGATCGAATTCATACGCAACAACTGCGGCACCACCTTCCATCCGGTAGGGTCTTGCGCGATGGGTTCCGCTCCGCACCATGTCGTCGATGCGCAGCTTGCGGTGCATGGCACCCTGGCCCTGCGCGTTATCGATGCGTCGATCATGCCGGCTCTGATCGGCGGCAACACCAACGGCCCGACGGTCATGATTGCCGAAAAGGCAGCCGATTTGATTCTTTCCCAAGGCCGGCCTGCTGTAGGGTGATGCGCATTCCCACTGCCAGCGTGCTCCATTAAATCAATTCTGCAGCAGTAATCGAGAACCAAACGATGGCAATGCAAGGAATATCCCCAGGAACCCGGCAGCAGTTGGCCGTCGGGCCGTTGCTGCTGATTGACAACGAGTGGATCGCTGCGCGCGATGGCGCAACCTTCAATCGCCTGAATCCCTACGATGGATCGGTGGTCGGCACTTACGCGGATGCAGACCACGGCGACATCATTGCGGCAATCGGGTCAGCCCGATTGGCTTTCGATAAGGGCGAGTGGCGCCGGGCATCAGCACGCGATCGTGCTGGTGTATTGATGCGCGTTGCGGCGTCAATTCGAACCAATGCCGAAGCCTTGACTGAACTGGTGACCTGCGAGGTCGGCCAACCAGGACAGCACGGCATGGTGCTGCGCGCGGCCGAAACGCTGGACTACTATGCCCATCTGATCACCGATCGGCGCGATGAAATGGTGAGCGATCAGGATCCCCATGCGCTCGGCCTGATCGTCAAGGAGCCGGTCGGTGCGATCGGCGTGCTGACCAACTGGAATTCGCCGATGTCGCTGGCGCACAAGGGTTGCCCGGCCATTGCGGCCGGCTGCAGTGTGGTGCTCAAGCCCTCCCACCTGACGCCAGGGGCGGCCCTGGTAATTGGCCGCTTCTTTGTCGAGGCAGGCTTGCCTCCAGGCGTGCTCAACATCGTCACCAGTGCCCGCGATGATGGCGTGATGGCCGGACAGACCATGGCCGGCAGCCCATCGCTCGACATGATTGCCTTTACAGGTTCGACCGTGAATGGCCGCAAGGTGATGGCTGCCTGCGCTGCCAACCTGACACGCGTGTCACTCGAGCTTGGCGGCAAATCTCCGCATATCATTTTTCGGGACGTACGCTCCATTGAGGCTGCCGTGGATGCGGCGTTTCTGGGCATCACCACTTTGGGGGGGCAGGCATGTCAAGCCGGTTCCCGGCTGCTGGTGCATGAATCGATTCGCGCCGAGGTAGTGGCCAGATTGGCGCAGAAATTTGAAACCGTCCGTCTCGGTGATCCGCTCGATCCTGACACGACGATGGGGCCGATGGTCAGTGCCGCCCACCAGGCACGGGTGATTTCCTATATTGAGGATGGCAAACGCTGCGCACAACTGGTGGCTGGTGGAGGCAAGCCCACGAACGCAGCATTGGCCGGCGGCCATTTCGTTCAGCCGACCCTGTTCGATGGCGTCGCCAATCACGCCCTGATAGCGCGCGAGGAAATCTTCGGGCCGGTCCTCGCAGTGATGTCGTTTCGTGACGAAGACGAGGCAGTGAATCTTGCCAATGACACGATGTTTGGCCTGGCCGCCGGTGTCTGGACAGCAGACATCGGCGTGGCCTTGCGCGTTGCCAAGGCAATCCGCAGCGGTACGGTATGGGTCAATGCTTTTCGCGAATCAGGGCTGTGGACCATGCCGGCCGGAGGATTCAAGCAAAGCGGCATCGGGCGTGAACGTGGTCGCGAGGGTCTCGACGTTTTCCTCGAAACCAAGAGTATCCATGTGAGGTACTGAATCCCCCGAGGATGGTCGCGGCCTTCCTCGCAACTTTGGATTTGCGCGGCGCCGCAGCCGCGTTAATGGGTGCCACGCGTCGCCACTCTGCGCCTTCTCCGTTGCAAACTGAACAGACAGATGCCTTGAAACCGTTGGTGGGCAAAGGTCTTATGGCTATATCTGCCAGAACCGTTGGTGGGGGCAGATCCCGAGCCGCAGGCATGCCACGCCTACTTCCCCAACGCCAGCTTCACCCCGAACCCCACCAGCATCACGCCACCCACACGGTTGAGCCACGCCGTCACGCGCGGGCTGGCGCGCATGCGCTCGGCGGCGAAGTGGGTGATGGCGATCACGATCACACAGTAGAGAAACGTGAGCGTTGCGATGGTGAGTGCCATCACGCCGAAGGTGACGAAGCCTTGATGCCGCGCGGGGTCAACGAATAGCGGAAAGAAGGCCATGTAAAACATGATGGCCTTGGGGTTGAGCAAGGTGATGAGCATGGACTGGCGGAAGTAGCGGCGCGGCTCCATGTGCAGGATCGGTGCGTCGCCGGGTTTGGCGAGGATCATCCTGACGCCAAGCCAGGCGAGATAGAGCGCGCCCGCCGCCTGTACCAGCGTGAACACCGTGGGATGCGCCATCAGCAAGGCGGCGACACCTGCCACTGCCAGCCACATCAACACCTGGTCGCCCGCGATAACGCCAAACGTGGCGGCCAGGCCGCCGGTGATGCGGCCCTTGGAGGTGGACGTGATGATGGCGAGATTGCCGACGCCGGGAATCGCCAGAAACACGATCACGGCGATGACGAAGGCCCAGTAGTCTGCGATGCCGAACAGCGATGCTTCCGTCATCTTCTATGCCAGTGCATGTTGCAACCAGGTGCAGCGCTCACACACTACCGGGTTGACGCGTTCCGCGAGAAAGTCGAGTTCATCAGTGGTCAATGCTGCGCGCAGTTCAACTGCCAGCGCGGGCGCAGTGCGTTGCATCACTTCAATCATGCGCCTGGCCTCGGCAGCGAGATACGCCGGCGTGACGCCCGCCAGACGCGCGAGCTCACGCCAATGCGCGGCCTCAAACCAGCCGGGGCGGTATTCGTCGAGCAGGCGCGGTGCGTGCGGCGCAAACGCGATCACATCGGCGCTGCGGCGTGATGCGGCGACGCGCTCTTCAAACGCATCGAACGCCAGCGGCGCGTAGCGCGCATTGCCGAGCGGCCCTGGTGCCAGCGCGAAAGCGCCGGTCAGTTCCTGCCCGAGCGCGGCCAGCAATTCGGCCTCGGTGCGCGGCGCTGGCCTGAAGCTGCGGGCGACGCGCCCGGCGTGCGGTGGCTCAGGCAGGTAGTTAACGAAGAAATCGCGCACCGCCGGTGCGTTGACCACTGCGCCCGCTGTAGCGGATAAGTGAGGCGAGAGCGGCGTGCCGGGCGCGGTGTCAAATTGAAGTTGCCACGCGTTGCCCGCGGGCGAGTTGACCGGTGCCGATGCATCACCATCCGTGTCGAGTGAGCCGATGGCGCGCTCGTTGCAATAGAGGAGGAGCTTCATGGCTGCGTTGTGCTGTTGCCCTGCGTATCCTGCTTTACCTTGGGCGCTCTGCGGCTACGCAGCCTGCAGCGCTGGCTGCACGGCAAACTGCAACCCAAGCTGCGTGGCAACATGCAGGGCCTTGGCGAGCTGGATGGTGGCTTTGCCGTTTTCCAGATGGCTGAAAAACGGCGTGCTCACACCGCACAGCGCGGCGGCTTCGGCCTGGGTCAGGCCGGCGCTCTTGCGCGCCGCACGCACCGCGCAGCCAAATTGTTTGCTGTTCATAAAGGTGGAAGAAAAGAAACAAGAGAAATGTTAAATATAAATGAGCTTTTATTTTCCGGGAAATTTTATCTATTTTGACTTAAATTTAAACGATCAATTATATGAAGCGATTGACGTGGGTCTGGCTGCTGCCTGCTGCTTTGTGCTGCGGCGCCAGCGTGTTTGCGCAGAGCGGCTCTGGGGCGGCGGCGCTGCCGGTTCCCTATCAAACCGTGGCTGACGGCATCCCGCAACCTCTCGCCGCGGCGGGCGACGCCGCACGCGGCCGCGCGCTGCTGATCGCGCGAGACCCGGCCAATTGCATTTTGTGTCACGGCCTCACCGATGCGGCGGTGCGCTTCTCGGGCAATCTCGCTCCGCCGCTCGACGGCGCGGGCAGCCGCCTGACCATCGCGCAGTTGCGCCTGCGCGTGGCCGACTCGTCACGCGTCAATCCCGAGAGCATCATGCCGTCGTATTACAAAACAGACGGACTGCGCGCCGTCGCTGCAGCGCATCAAGGCAGGCCGGTGTTGAGCGCGCAGCAGGTGGAAGACGTGGTGGTGTATCTTTCCACTCTGCGGTGAATTACGGCTTGACCGCAATGCGTTGATTGCAGCCCAACCGCAACGCCCCGCCTTCCACGAATTCGATTCTCCCGCGTACCTGCTCATGACCATTTCTTATCGATCACCCGCTGCTGCTGCGGCGCACCTGCCGCGCCGCCGCTCTGTGCTTGCGGCGGCTGCGGCGTTGCCTTGGACGGCCCAGCTACCACTGGCAGCGCCGTTGCGGCTAGCCGCGCTCATGCCGGCCCTGGCTGCGCTCACTGCGCCAATCACCGCGCATGCAGAAGAGGAACCCGACGTCGCCGCCTTCAAGGCCTACGTCGGCAGCCGCCGCGTGAGCACAGGCCGCCTCAAACTCGATGTGCCGCGCATCGCTGACAACGGCAACACGGTGCCGGTCAAAATTCAAATGACGGGGCCGTTCGCTGCGGGTGCTGAAGTGCGCAGCGTGCATTTGTTTTCCGAGAAGAATCCGGTGGCGCAGATGGCGGTGTTTCATTTTCCGGTGGCGCTGCCGCGCATCGAACTCGAATCGCGCGTGCGCCTCGCCGGCTCGCAGCGCCTCGCTGCCGTGGCGACACTGGCCGATGGATCGCTCCATGCAGCAACCGCCGATATCGTGGTAACGGTGTCTGCCTGTCTTGATGGATCGTGAACAAACTGCGCGCCGGTTTTCAGTGAATCATGAGCACACCAAAAATGGATCACGCCAGCCGCATGCGCTGCGTGGTCTGCACCGCAAACGCTGCTGGCACGCGCGCAGCGCAGCCGGGATAACCCGCCATGGCTGACGCCCGCATTCAAGTGGCCGCGCAAATCAAGCGCGGCGAGCTGTTCGAAGTCAAGGTCATCATCCGCCACGCGATGGAGACCGGCTATCGCCTCACCGACGAGGGCAAGCCAATCGCACGCAATGTGATTCGCCTCGTCACCTGCCGCTACAACGGCGTCGAAGTGTTCCGCGCCGAAACCAGTTCAGGTATTTCGGCCAACCCCTACATTTCGTTCTTCGTCATCGCGGGCGACTCGGGCGAGTTGGTACTCGAATGGATCGACGACACCGGGGCCAAGAGCAGCGAGCGTGCGGCCGTGACGGTAGCCGCGTGATGCGGGTTTTGTGATGCGGGTCGCGCAGGTTGTGGAGACCGCGTTGGCTGCGATTACGGTCATTGCGCTGAGCGTGTGTTCGTCCAGCGCAGCCGCGCAAACGCGCAGCATTTCCCTGCCGGATTTGCGCTCGGGCAGCAGCTACATGGGCGCCGATCTGCGCAGCATGCAAGCGGACGACTTCGCCAACCCCGGCATGCTGTGGGTGGAGAAAGGCGAGAAGCTGTGGAACGCAAAAACAGGCGCGCAAGCGCAGGCCTGTGCCTCCTGTCACCAGAGCGCCAAGACCAGCATGAAGGGCGTAGCGGTGCGTTACCCGGCGTTCGACAGCAAAACCGGCAAGCTCCTCAACCTCGAAGCCCGCGTCAATCAATGCCGTACGCAACGGCAGGGCGCAGCGGCGCTGGCGTATGAATCCGACGAGTTGCTCGCGCTCACGTCCTATGTCGCACACCAATCGCGCGGCATGCCGCTGAGCGTGAGCATCGCGGGCGCTGCGCAACCGCACTTTGAGCAAGGCCGCGCGCAGTATCAGCGCCGCATCGGCCAGATGAATCTCGCCTGCATGCATTGCCACGAGTGGAACGCCGGCAAGCGGCTGCTCGCCGAACCGATCAGCCAGGGCCACGGCAACGCCTATCCGGTCTACCGCCTCGAATGGCAAAGCGCTGGCTCGCTGCACCGGCGGCTGCGCGCCTGTTACTTCGGCGTGCGCGCTGAAATGCCACCGCCGGGCTCGCAAGAGTTGCTCGACCTTGAGTTGTTTCTCGGCTGGCGCGCGCAGGGGCTGGCATTGGAGACGCCCGGTGTGCGGCGCTGAGTGGTGTTGGCGCAGGGTACGCGCAGCCAGTCAACGCTGAGATTTTCGCTGATTGCAGAAATTGTTTTCGTTGTTCGCCGCACCAGATGAGCAATTGATAAACAAGACAAAAACCGCACCCACCAAGGATTCCAGGTCGATATCGGCACACGCACAAGGGGCAAATTGACCAATCCCCTTGGCATTTTTCCCGCCACATGCTTACAATGCCTTCCCGCTCGCACGCGGCTCGACACGGTTGATCTGCGGCAGGCGATTCACAATCAGGAGAGAGACGACATGCGTATTCAAACTATTCTTGGCGCAGCAGTGCTGGCAGCATTGGCCGGCACCGCGCTTGCACAAACCGCACCCCCGGCCCCTGCCGGCGCGCCCGCGTGGAAACAGGGCATGAGCGCCGACCAGGCGCAATCCCCGCTGCACCCGTTTGCCCCGCACCTGACCGGCAAGCCGGCCAGCGAGCTGCCCCCGGTGAGCACCCTCAAAGTGCCGCCGGGGTTCAAGGTTGAAGTCTGGGTCGATGGCGCGCCCGAAGCGCGCTCACTCGCCCTCGGTGACAAAGGCACGGTGTTCATCAGCAACCGCAACCTGTCCAACATTTATGCCGTGGTCGAGAGCGGCGGCAAGCGCGAAGTCAAGACGATCCTCAAGGATCTCAAATCGCCCAATGGCATCGTGTTTGACAAGGGCACGCTGTATGTGGCCGAGCGCCATCGCATCACCCGCTACGACGGCATCGAGTCCAAGCTCGACAACCCGGGCGAGCCAAAAATTGTTGCCGACAACCTCGATCCGAACAACCAGCCCGGCCATTTCTGGAAATATATGGTGATGGGCCCGGACGGCAAGCTCTACTTCAACATCGGCTCCCCACAAAACATCACGATGCCGACCTACAACGAAGCCTCAATCGTCCGGGTGGATATCAAAACCGGCAAGATGGAAGACTTTGCTCTGGGCGTGCGCAACAGCGTCGGCATGGCGTTTCACCCGGTCACCAAACAACTCTGGTTTACCGAGCATGGCCGTGACTGGATGGGCACCGACCTGCCGCACGACGAGCTCAACGTGGCCACCAAGCGCGGCCAGCATTTTGGCTTCCCGTTCTGCCACCAGGGCGACGTGCTTGACCCGATCTACGGGGTCAACCGTTCGTGCGACCAGTTCACCGGCCCGGCACTCAAACTCGGCGCGCACATTGCACCGCTCGGCATGAAGTTCTACACCGGCAGCATGTTCCCGAAAGAGTACAAGAACAGCATGATCATTGCCCAGCATGGCTCGTGGAATCGTGACCCCAAGCATGGCTATAACCTGATCCGCGTCACGGTCGATGCCAAGGGCAAGGCGACCAAGCATGCCTTCCTTGACGGCTTCCTCGAGAACGAACGTGGTGACCCGCCGATGTGGGGCCGTCCGGTCGATGTGCTGCAAATGAAAGACGGCTCGATCCTGTTCTCGGATGACCGCAACGGCATCATCTATCGCGTCAGCTATTCGAAGAAGGCATCATGATCCAACCCCGCCTCGCGCATTCATCGAATGCGCAGCGCGGGAGCACAGCGGCGGCCCTCAAGCGGGCCGCCGTTTTTTCTCTTGCTGCTGCGACTTTCACCGTCACTGTCACTGCATCACTGTTGGTCGCGCCCACAGCGCATGCGGGTCTGGAAGAAGGCCGGGTCAAGGCGCAGGTGTGCGCTGCCTGCCACGGCGCTGATGGCAATTCGGCGATTCCCGGCACGCCCTCGCTGGCCGGCCAGCCTGCCCAATTTTTGGTGACCGCGCTGTTCATGTTCCGCGAAGGGCGGCGCAAGAACGAGCAGATGACGCCGTTCACCGCCAAGCTGACCAACGCCGATCTGAACGATCTCTCGCTGTTTTTCTCGTCGCAAAAGATGGCACCGCCCGCGCACAGGACCACGCCCGAGCGCATCGAACAAGGCAAAGCAATTACCAAAGCGCAAAACTGCGTGGCCTGTCACACCGCGACGCTGATTGGCCAGCAGCATATCCCGCGCGTCGCCAGTCAGCGTCATGAATATTTGCTCAGCCAGTTAAAGCAATTCCGCGCCGGCACCCGCGCTGATTTTGACGGCACCATGACCTCGGCGACGCAAGCCTTGTCGCAAGACGACATCGAAGTGCTCGCGGATTATTTGGCGAGCCTGGCTGTTCCCTGATTGGGCCATGTTGCGCCATGCAGAGTAGACAGCCACGGCGGATGAAGGCGCGTGCGCGCTGGGCCATTGCCGCCGCAGCGGCGTGTGCCATTGCCACCCCCGCTGCGTTCGCCCAAACTGCGCCATTGGTAAGCGACGCAGAGCCGCCGTCCGTTACGGTTACCGCCACCAGCGTCGCGCAACCAGCGTTCGATACGCCGGCTGCCGTTGATGTGGTGGGTAGCCGCACGCTCAAAGAAGGCCAGCGCCAGGTCAATCTCTCGGAGACGCTGGCACGCGTGCCGGGCCTCCACATCGGCGACCGCAACAACTACGCGCAGGATTTGCAAATTTCGTCGCGCGGTTTCGGCGCGCGCTCGTCGTTTGGCGTACGTGGCATGCGCCTGTACGCCGACGGCATTCCTGCCAGCATGCCCGATGGTTCCGGGCAGGTCTCGCATTTTTCATTGTCATCCGCCGAACGGGTTGAAGTGTTGCGCGGGCCGTTCTCGGCGCTGCACGGCAACGCTGCAGGCGGCGTGATCGCGATCTTCAGTGAAGAAGCGCCGCAGGGCTTGCGCATCACACCGTCGGCGAGTTACGGCAGTTTTCGCACTTGGCGGCTCGGCACGCAGGTCGCGGGTACGGTCAATCCGTGGGGCGGCACCGGTGGAAGTAGCGCGGCCGGTGCAAGCGGGAGCGGCATTCGCATCGGCTACACACTCGATGCCAGCCAGTTTGCCACCGACGGCACGCGCGACCACAACGCCGCGCGCCGTGAGACAGAAAATGCGCGCCTTAAATTTCATCTCTCTGATGCAACGACGCTAGCTGTCACCTACAACCGCGTCAACATGCCCAACGCGCAGGACGCGCTGGGCCTGACGCGCGCTGAATACACCGCCAACCCCGATCAGGCCACGCCCACCGCGCTGCAATTCAACACGCGCAAATCGACCTATCAGGCGCAGGGCGGCGCGGTGCTTGAGCATGCTTTCTCCAACGCCAATCAAGTGCGCGTAAGTGCATATGTGGGGGAGCGCAAGATCGAGCAGTATCAATCCATCCCGGTGGCGACCCAGGCTGGTGCCGCCAGCCCCGGTGGTGTGATTGATCTCGACCGCGGCTTCTACGGGTTCGATGCGCGCTGGGTACACAAGGGCTTCGCACGTGATGGCGCGTATCACTTCACGGCCGGCATCGGCCGCGAAATTCAGAACGAATTGCGCCGCGGCTATCTCAATTTCATTGGTACCCAGCTCGGCGTACTCGGTGCCCTGCGCCGCAACGAAGACAACCGCGTCGTCAACACCAGCCGCTATGTGCAGGGCGAGTGGCAGGCCTGGCCCACGGTCAAGCTCTCGGCCGGCCTGCGCCATTCTTCCGTGCGTTTCAACTCGCGCGACAACTACATCGTCACCGGCAATGGCGACGACAGCGGGGCCATTGCCTATCGCGCGACCACGCCCGCTGCCGGTGTGGTGTGGAGCGTGACCGAGCGCGTCAACCTCTACGGCACAGTAGGGCGCGGCTTCGAGACGCCGACCTTTAACGAGCTGGCCTACAAGCCGGTGGGTACCGGCCTCAACTTTGCGTTAAAGCCCGCCACCAGCCGCCACAGTGAAGTCGGCGTCAAGGCGCAATTCGAAGGGGCTACCCTCAACCTGGCGCTGTTTCGCGCCGACACGATTGATGAAATCGTCACCCTTACCAACGCCGGCGGGCGCGCGATTTTTCAAAACGCTGGACGCACGCAGCGGCGCGGTGTTGAACTTGGTGTAATGAAACATTTCGCCTCCACCGGCATCACGCTCACCGGCGCCTACACCCGGATCGAAGCCAAGTACCGCGACAGTTTTCTCACCTGCCTCGTGGTGCCTTGCGCTGTGCCCAACGTGACCGTGGCGGCAGGCAATGCCCTGCCCGGTGTGCCGCGCGAGAGTGTCTACGTCGAAGCGCTGTGGCGCTTGCCGCGTGGCGCGCGTTCGAGTAGTGGCGCGGTGCAAAGCAGTGCGAACAACAGCGCGGCACCGTCGACAGGCTTGTTCAGCCAACCCTACGCCGCCATCGAGCTGCGCCGCATCTCACAAATGTACGCCGACGACCGCAACAGCGACGCCGCAGAGGGCTACACCATCG
>JANNCZ010000951.1:0-2048 GCA_031387185.1 Burkholderiales bacterium | reverse complement strand
TGTTCGTTTGGCTGCCCGATGGAAGGCGAGGTGCCGCTCACCGGCGTGCTCGACTGGTGCGCGCGCTTCGCAGGCGAGATGGGCGCACACGGCGTCACCCTGTGCGACACCACCGGCATGGCTTACCCCGGCCAGGTGGCGCAGTTGACGCAGGCTTTTCGCGAACGCTGGCCCGCCACCGAGCTGACCTTGCACTTTCACAACACGCGCGGGCTGGGTCTGGCCAACGTGTTGGCAGCGATTGATGCCGGCGCTGATCGCTTCGACGCCTCCCTCGGCGGTATCGGCGGCTGTCCCTACGCCCCCGGCGCTACCGGCAACGTGTGCAGTGAGGAGATCGTGCACGCGCTCGAATTGATGGGTTACGACACCGGCGTCGACCTGACGCGGCTGATCGAGGCCGCCAAGCGCCTGCCGGCGCTGATCGGCCACGACATCCCCAGCCAGATCGTCAAGGCCGGCCGCCGCCTCGATTTGCACCCCCTGCCGGCCGATTTCGGCGCGATCCGCGAGCGTGCGCTGGCGCGCGGCAACTGAGCAGGCTTGAGGGTGAAACCGCAGGCGTGAGCGCTGCGGGCTGAACCGCACCGGGTGGCGTCGAGGCGGGTTAATCCGTGATCAGCGCATCAAGCTTGAGGTCGTAAGCTTGCGGGTGAATCGATGCGAGGCGTCCTGACGCATAGCCGATGCCAATGGTGCGCGGCTTCGTTTGCAGGCTCGCGAGGGTGCGGTCATAGTAGCCGCCGCCATAGCCCAAGCGGTAGTCGGCATCGTCAAATCCCACCAGGGGTATCAGCAAGACCGTTGGTATGAGCCACTCTCCAGTCGATGGCACGGAGGTGCCAAAGCCTGCGGCCTGGATCGGCGTGGCTGGCGTCCATGCGCGAAATCGCAGCGGCTGATCCTTCGCCACCACCACCGGCAGCACCGCGCGGCGCACGCCGCCGCCGCCTTGGGTAAGCCACGCGGTCACTGCCGGGCGCGCATCGAACTCGGCCTGGATCGGCCAGTAAAACGCAAGCACGCCGGAGGCAATGGTGTCGAGCGTGTTGCGCAATGTTGCGTGCAGGCGCGCATCGGCCGCCGCGCGCGCCTCGGGCGGCATGGCGCGGCGGGCGCCGAGCAGGTTCTTGCGCCACACCTGGCGTTGTTGCGAGAGTGCATCCGGCGTCATGTCATCCTTGAAATAAGTTTTGGTTCGTCAGAACAATTTGTGGGCGAATTGCGCTCACTCTACAGAGGTTAAGTGATTCAGCAAGCCTTGGGCCAGCCTCCTCTCCAACAATTCAACTACTTACATCCTCGCTGCTGCCTTGGCGCGCCTTAAGTAAGTGCCATTCCCCTGTGGCACACTACAATTTTTATGCGCCAGCGGAGACAACATGACCATGACGCTCGATGCACTTGAATCTGAAGTGCTCAATCTTCCGCTCGCTGCGCGCTCTCATTTGATGAATCGCCTGATCGCCACTCTGGATGTTGATCCCGGAATACAGGCTGAGTGGGAAGCGGAGGCTGAACGCCGCGATGCGGAAATCGCATCCGGCCAGGCGAGATTCATCCCCGGCGAGGAAGCCACAGCGCGCTTGCGCGCGCAGCTTCGGTGACGTACTCGCTCCATGGCGACGCCGATGCGGAATTCGCGGATGCCTGCGCGTATTCCCGGGAGTCTAAAATTACTTCTTCAACTATGCGCATAAGCTGAAAGCATATGCGTGCCTTGCGGCACATGATTGGAGAGGCATGATCAACCAGCAGTGGTCAACAAAAAATGCGCTGCGGCCCCGCGCCCGTGACCTGCGGTCAATCCGGATGGCCAGCACATGAAACACGCAGACCCGGTTCGCATCACCACCGAGCTCGACGCGGCCAACACCGTCAAGACCACCACCTGCTACATGTGCGCCTGCCGTTGCGGCATCAAGGTGCATGTGCGCGGCGACGAGGTGCGCTACATCGAGGGCAACCCGGCGCACCCGATCAACCAGGGCGTGATTTGCGCCAAAGGCTCGGCCGGCATCATGAAGCAGGTGTCGCCGGCGCGTCTG
>JANNCZ010000937.1:0-5015 GCA_031387185.1 Burkholderiales bacterium | reverse complement strand
CATCTTCATCGCTCACCTCCTGACAACAAGTCCAATCGCGACTTGCAGCCGGACTCCATTGCCTATGGCTGAAATTTCACCTGAGAGCTTAACGCATCCGGGCAAGACTATGTTTACAAAAAGATTCCTGAAAGACGTCCTGGAAGACAAAAGGCACGCCTTGCGGCGTGCCTTTTGCTCAACTGCGTGATCACCTGCGTGACCTGCCGCGCGAACGGAGCGCTTGACGCGCAGACCGCTTACGAGCTGTAGTACATGTCGTACTCCACCGGGTGGGTGGTCATGCGGAAACGCGTGACATCGGCCATCTTGAGTTCGATATACGCGGCGATCATGTCCTTGCTGAACACGCCGCCACGGGTGAGGAACTCGTGATCGTTTTCGAGCGCTTCGAGAGCCTGCTCCAGGCTTGAGCACACGGTCGGGATCTTCGCGTCTTCTTCGGGCGGCAGATCGTACAGATTCTTGTCCGACGGATCGCCGGGGTGAATCTTGTTCTGCACGCCATCGAGGCCCGCCATCATCATCGCGGTGAAGCCCAAGTACGGATTCGTGAGCGGATCAGGGAAGCGCACTTCAATCCGGCGCGCCTTGTCGCCCTGCACATAAGGGATGCGAATCGACGCCGAACGATTGCGGGCGGAGTAGGCCAGCTTGACCGGCGCTTCAAAGCCCGGCACCAGACGCTTGTACGAGTTGGTACCCGAGTTGGTGATGGCATTGAGCGCGCGCGCGTGCTTGATGATGCCGCCGATGTAGTAAAGCGCGAACTCGGACAGACCCGCGTAGCCGTTGCCGGCGAACAGGTTTTTGCCGTCTTTCCAGATCGACTGGTGCACGTGCATGCCCGAGCCGTTGTCGCCAACGATGGGTTTCGGCATAAAGGTCGCGGTTTTGCCATAGGCGTGGGCGACGTTTTGCACCGTGTATTTCAGAATCTGCGACCAGTCGGCGCGCTGCACCAGCGACGCGAACTTGGTGCCGATTTCGCACTGGCCGGCGGTCGCCACTTCATGGTGGTGCACTTCGACTTCGACGCCCTGCTGCTCCAACAGGATGCACATTTCCGAGCGCATGTCTTGCAGCGTGTCTTGCGGCGGCACCGGGAAATAGCCGCCCTTGACCGGCGCACGATGACCCTGGTTGCCTTGGCCTTCGTTGCGGCTGTCGCCATCCCATGCGGCTTCGACCGACCACACCTTGCACGACGAGCCGGACATGTCCACATTCCAGGCCACCGAATCGAACACGAAAAATTCGGGTTCCGGGCCAAAGAATGCATCGTCACCGATCCCCGATGACTTTAGGTGCGCCATGCCGCGCTTGGCGAGCGAGCGCGGGTCGCGATCGTAGCCTTTGCCGGTCGACGGCTCAAGCACATCGCAAGTCAGGATCAGCGTGTTTTCGTCAAAGAAAGGGTCGAGGTGGGCGGTATTCGGATCGGGCATGAGCAGCATGTCCGAGGCTTCAATGCCCTTCCAGCCCGCAATTGACGAGCCGTCAAAGGCGTGCCCTTCGGTGAATTTGGATTCGTCAAACGCCTTCACTGGCACGGAGACGTGCTGCTCCTTGCCCTTGGTATCGGTAAAGCGAAAATCAACGAATTTGACTTCGTTGTCTTTCGCCATCTTCAGCACATCGTTGGCAGTCATCGCCATTGTTATCTCCTGGGGAATCGGATTGACCAAAATTACAACTTGCGAAACATAAAACAAACAGCAAACAATGAGCAGCTTTCATGCCACGGACAGCTCCACCTTCAGCGTGCTCAATGGCGACCAGTCAGACGCCAATGCGGATCTGGGCAGTGTCCCGGCGTCTGCAAAAAACAGCCGCGCATTGTGCCATAAGCAGGCGGATGAAAGCGTAGTGTGATGCCGCACCGTATTGATGCAATCCATCTCGAAAAATGCACCGAAACGAGGCGCGCCCCCCCATTCGCGCAGGCTCCCGCATGAATGCGTTGAAGCGCCCGCGCCAAAATTTCTCGCCGGGCCAGCGCCAGCCCGCTACACTATTAGCTAGGTTAGTCAAGTAAAAAGATCACGCGGAGGCCATCCATGCAAGTGAACATGCACGATGCCAAAACCCATTTGTCAAAACTGGTGCAGGCCGTCCTCGATGGCGAACAAGTCATCCTCGCGCGTAACGGCGAGGCGGTGGTGCAGTTGACCAAGTACACACCAGTGAAACCCAAGCGCAAGCCCGGCTCGCTCAAGGGACAAATCTGGCTCGCCGATGATTGGGACAGCCCGGAGACCAACCGGATCATCAACGAGATGATGATGAAGACGCGCATCTTTCCGGATGAACCTGATCCGCATGCGGTCAACGAGCTGGCACTCGCGTATAAGGTTGCGCCCAAGGCAACCCGCATTGCTGCCCGCTTGGCAAGCTCGCTGGCAGCGGCAAAAAAGCGCAGCGTCAAACGGGTTGCCAAACGAACCAAACGCAAACCGTGAAGCTCCTGCTCGACACGCACTTCGTCTATTGGTGGCTTTCCGATAGCCCGAAACTGGGCAAGCACGCACGCGCCACCATCGAGACAAACGACTGCGCAGCCAGCACCGTCAGCCTGATCGAATCACGCATCAAAACAATGACCGGAAGAATGACCTTGCCGGAGCCGCACATCATCGAAAGCCATTTGATCGATGACGGCATCCTCATGATTCCGCTCAACGCAGCCCATATCGCGCAAAGCGTCCGCTTCGAGCATGCGCACCCAGACTTGTATGACCGCCTGCTACTCGGCACGGCAGCCGTCGAGAACCGCATTTTCCTCACGCGCGATGCGGCATTACTGGCGCTTGCTAAGAAGGCGCGATTGGGGTTTGTTGTCGAAGGCTGAGAACAAATCAGCCGGTGGCACATCAGCACCTTGGCTCAATTCTGCTGCGCTATCACATCTTCAGAGGTTATTTTGCGCGAGCCGGGCGGCGCCTGAATCACCGGCAAGCCGTTTACGTAGGTAATCTTCACGCGCGCGCCCGTCGGCGCAAAGTGCTCGATGTCGCGGGGTTCCAGATCCAGGCGCGCCGGACTGCCGCCGGTCTTGGCCTTGGCGCTTTTGGGCATCGCCAGCAAATGCTCCGCCAGACTAGCCGCGGACGCTGCCCGTTTGGAAACACTGCGCGCGGCGCCACGCCGCACATCTTCAGGTTTGATTTTGCATGAGTCAGGCTTCATCCGCAGATGATAGCAAGGGGTGGCTCGCAGAAGCTCCTGCCGAACATTGGGTGCGACGCAATCTGGTTGTGTGGCACCATTTATCATCCGCTTTCTTGGAGAGCATCATGGGTACATTTGATCCGGTCAGACCAGCGCGCACGAAGCCGCGCGCCGTTCGCAAATCTAAGACACTCACGCAAAAGATGGCCGCTTATATCGGTTGCGACACGTCCGATACTTGGCCGCCCGACACCGCGCGGCGGCACAAAGAATACTTGCCCATCCGCGCCGATGACGAACGTCTCACCCAGGCCGCTGCCAGCACATCGGAACCCAGTTTCGCCGCCGTTTGGGACAACGACGAGGACGCCGCCTACGACCGCTCGTGACGATGGCCGCTACCGAGCATCTCGCCTCATCAATCCATCGACCTTTCTTGCAACGGCACTTGCGTAGCGACCCGGCGCGGTGCGAGATTCATGTCGATGATCAGCCTCACGCGGGTGCCAGCACAAGCTCACGATCTTTGACCAGCCCTGCGGCGTAGCGCAACGCCTGGAGAATGTCTTCACGTTCCAGATAGGGATAGTCAGCCAGCATCTCTTCAATGCTGCGCCCGGCGCCAATCTGCCCGACGATCATGCCGACCGTCACCCGCATATTGCGGATGCAGGCCTTCCCGCCCATTTGCGCGGGGTTTTGCGTGATGCGTTCAAACGTGGGCATGGCGTCACCTGACAAGGCCGTGTGGAACGCCAATGATAGGGCGAAGGTGCGAGCCGTGATTGAAGCCGGCGATCAGGCGGTGCTGCTGTTGGCGCTACGCATCGCGGCAGAAGCGCGGCGGAGTTGCAGATCGTGGGTCAGGACAGATCGATCCTGATTTCGCAATTCCATAGTGGTGACTTATACATCACATCGTAGTAAGATCGCCTCATGTATGAACTGCGTCACTTCCTGACCGCCAGCGGCAAAGACGTTTTCGACGGCTGGCTCGACGGCGTGGGTGATCAGCGTGCGCAAGCCGCCATCCTCGCGCGGCTCGACCGCCTGGAACTTGGCGTGTTTGGCGACACCAAACCGGCGGGACGCGGCGTGCATGAACTGAGAATTGATGTCGGCGCAGGCTATCGCGTGTATTACGCCAACCGGGGCAAATTGATCCTGCTGTTGCTCTGTGGCGGCGACAAGTCGTCACAAGATGCAGACATCAAGCGCGCCGTCAAGTATTTGCGCGAATTCGATCAACGAAAATCATGAAAGGAATGCCATGACCGCACCGACTGCATCGCACCGCCAAAAAGTGATCGAACGCCTGCGCGCCCGCCCCAAACTGGCGGCGGCTTATATGCAAGCCGCGATTGAAGCCGGCGACCAGGCCGCGCTGCTGCTCGCACTGCGCACCGTGGCCGAAGCGCGTGGCGGCATGAGCATGATCGCCGCCAAGACCGGTTTAAAGCGCGAGAGCGTTTCACGCGCGCTCTCCGCAACCGGCAATCCGCGGCTGTCGAGCCTCAGCGCAATATTGGAAGCGGCGGGGTTGCGGATTGCGGTCAGGGCGGTTTGATGCTGGAATTGCCGTATGCCACTCATACGAGAGTGGCTCTGGTGGCGGGTTTCATACGCCAATGTGGCTGCAATCGTTGGTAATGGGAGCGAGATACAGCCCTTCGATGAATTCAAGTCGTGCCCGGCCCGTTTGACTAATGCTGCAGTGCCCCTTGCAAAATTTGAACATGCGCGCGCCGCTTGTCGCCCCGCTTGAGCAGTGAAGCAAAACCTTTGTCGAGCGTAGCCAGTACCATCTGGCCCTGTACCGCCAGACCCAGCAGATAGGCATCGTT
>JANNCZ010000877.1:0-1743 GCA_031387185.1 Burkholderiales bacterium | reverse complement strand
GGCCCTACACCTGGCCGAAATGCGGCGCATCATCCTTGATCAGCAAAAGGAGCTAGCCGAGGTACGGGGTCAGCTCAAAGCATTGATTCAGATGCAATCGAGGCAATAAGTGCCGCTCCGTAGGCATGAGCGGCCGCCTCGTCAAAGAGGGAAAAACATTCCCTGCCAAATGGCTGCTCGATGACTCGGGCGAAGCAATATCCAAACTGACGGAGCCGAGGCCCGCAACGTCGAATCTGACCAAATCGCCAGTCTTAGGAAACTTCGACGTAATCAGGCTGCCGGTAATCACAAACTCGCCGTGCCTGAGCGTCGTGCCGCGTGCATGGAGATGGCTGGCGATCCAGTGCATGGCGTCGAGCGGATGGCCCATCACATCGCGCCCTGCGCCCTCGCCCACCTTCTCGCCATTGATGGTGGCGACGCCGGTCAGTGCGGCGAGATCAACATCGCGCCAATCGCGCCGCCATTCGCCCAGCACCACGCCGCTGTTCCACGCGTTGTCGGCAGCGAGAGTCAATAACGTGGCGCCGCCGTCTTTGCCAAACTGCGTGTAGTCGGCGTGGCGGTCGTCCGCGAGCTCGAACGCGGGGCAGACGGCTTCGATGCATTGCGCGACTTCATCGCGCGTGGGTGGCGCGGCCTTGAGGGGCAGGTCCTGGCCCATCAAAAACGCAAGTTCGCACTCGAACAGCAGATGACCGTAGTCAGCCAGGCTGACGCGCGCGGGCGACGGCAGCACGCCATTTGTGGACTTCCACTTCGCCAGCACTTGCCCGGCTATTGAATCTTCGTAGCCAACGAACTTGCGCATCTGCGGCGTGGTGAGGGCAATTTTGTGGCCGGCGCGTTGCGTGTTCCATGCCACGTTGCGCATTGCGACCAAAGCATCTTGCACGTCGTAGGCGGCGGCCATTGAGGCCGGCACGAGTTCGCCAGCCAGCGGCGTGAAGGTGTTTCGTCCATTGTGTCCGGCCATCAGCCAAGAAGCTGCCGCTCTCGCGATCTGGGTAGAGTTATTGGTCATTGCTGCCTCGCAAATAGGTCACTTCATCGCTCCTGGCATTTCATGCGGCGCTGCCAGTGCAATCGGGCCGCTGGCGCTCAGCTTCAACCGGTACGGCCAAGCAAGTCTTCGTCCGTCATCGGAAAATGAAAGTCCGGTGAAAGCCCCATGTCGACGTGTTTCAGGCCACCGAGACGCCCTTTCTGTGCTGGCGACTTCGCTCCCACGGCAACCAAACGGGCCACTGGAATACCGTCACGCGCAATGACGATGTCGTCACCATCGAGCATCTTGTCAAGTAGCACGTCAAAATCGCGTTGCGCCTGACCCACATCGACAAGCATGGAAATCCCCGGAGTTGGAATGATGGAAGTCGCCATCATAATAGCGCTGCCACACGTTCGCTGATACGCCGGTCATGTGGTGTCAGCCGGCATGTGGCAGAGCAACGCTACGCCACAAAATGGCAAATATGCCCTTCACTCCCAGCCGCGCCCGCGGCATCGCTCTCATGCTCGGTGCCGGCCTGTGTTGGAGTCTCGGCGGCATCATCGTGCGTTCTCTCACCATCAAAGAAACATGGGAGATCGTGTTTTGGCGCGCGACGTAACGCTGCTCGCGGTAATGGGCTGCGTGCAACTGGGCATGGGCTGCTGGCTGATGACGCTCGCCGTGCCGCATTTGCGCGCGGCGGAGTTGGGACTGCTCGCCCTCACCGAGACAATTCTGGCGCCCTT
>JANNCZ010000873.1:0-1637 GCA_031387185.1 Burkholderiales bacterium | reverse complement strand
TTTTCGTATCGCATCGTGCACCGCCTGCATCACAACTACTTGTATGAAGAAATCGACCCCGACATGGCGCTGATGGCGGGCTATCCGCGCGGCAAGGCATACCTCTGGCAAAAGCTGCTCAAGGATATTGCGGGCTTCACGGCGTGGCGCAACTATCTGTATTTTTTTGGCGCCCCGGCAGCCAATGCCGTGACCGGGCAAAAGCAGGACCCGCTCGCCGACACCACATCGAACCTGCGGAAGCTCGCCTTGCGTGACCGCTGGATCGTGGTCGGCTTTCACATCGCCATGCCGCTGTTGATGTTCGCCGTCGGCTACGGTGTTGAGTATCTCGTGCTGTGGGTGTTGCCCGCCATCACCGTGCAGGCCTTCATCCTGCGTCTGCGCGCGGTGGCCGAGCATGGCGCGCCGTCCGACACCTCGACCGCGCTCGGTGCGGCGCGCACCAATATCGACATTCCCGCGCTGGTGCGCATGGCGCTGTTTCCGCACAGTGTCAACTATCACCTTGAGCACCATCTCTACCCTGCTGTCCCGCATTACCGGCTTGCCGAGTTGCATGAGCTGCTCACGGCGCGTGGTGTGCTCGACGGCGCCGAGGTGCGCAGCTTTCGCGCGACCATGAGGCGGGTGTTTGGTGCGTGTGGTTCGGCACCGGATGCGGGTGCCAAGCCTGGCGCGATCGCGTCGCCGGGTTTCAGTGTTTGACCCAGAGTTGACCCCGAGTTGATGTTGACCCCGAGTTGATTGACTCCAGCGTATTCGATCCCCTACCATTGCCCTATGTCCAGCCTGTCGATTGATCTTCCGCCCGAACTGGGCAGTTTTATTGTCGGCAAAATTGCCAGTGGCATGTATGCGGACGCCAGCGAGGCGGTGAGTGCGATGTTGTTGACCGCGAAGGCCAACGATGAGCGCGAGAAGCGCGCAGTCGCAACTGGGATCGCTGCGGCTGATCGTGGCGACTTCGTGCCCTTCGATGCCCAGCGCATCAAAGCGCGGGGACGGGAACTCCTCGCGTCGCGCCGTCCCCGCGGTTAAAGGCATGGCATACACGTTCGCCGTCACCAGCACGGCGTGCGGGACTTGCCGCGATTGTTTGAGACGCGCTGACTGAAGCAGGAATGCTCGCGAAACCGTTGGTGCAAGCCTGTCTGCGGGCATTTCTCCACCGACCTCGATAGACTTTTTGCAGACACCACTCCTTAACGTTTTCTAAATCCGAGACAAGCATGGAAACAATTCGCATCGACAAGGACGCCGACGGCATCCTCACCCTCACTTTTGACGCGACCGGTTCGCCGGTCAACACCATGTCGTTGGCGTGGCAGCGCGACATCGAAGAAGTGGCCGCCATGGTCACAGCACAAAA
Organism: Burkholderiales bacterium; assembly: GCA_031387185.1. GTDB lineage: Bacteria > Pseudomonadota > Gammaproteobacteria > Burkholderiales > JAEUOS01 > CANJDH01. Next base: position 265 of record JANNCZ010000873.1, on the reverse strand, counting down.
AGACACCATCAAGGGCGTGATTTTTGCTTCGGCCAAAAAAACTTTTTTCGCTGGTGCCGAATTGAAGGACGTGGTGAAGGCGCGGCCCGCCGATGCGCCCGAGTGGTTCGCTTTCGCCGAACACGCCAAGCGCCAGTTTCGCGCCTTCGACAAACTGGGCAGGCCGGTGGTGGCTTGCCTCAACGGCGCGGCGCTGGGCGGCGGGTTTGAGCTGGCGCTGTCCGCGCATCACCGCATTGCGCTCGATGACGCAAAGATTCAACTC
>JANNCZ010000812.1:0-1799 GCA_031387185.1 Burkholderiales bacterium | reverse complement strand
CACCCTTGCCGCGCTCGATCAGGTCAAACATGGCGACGTGGTCGATGGTGCTGAAGTACTAGCGTGGCTAGCCACTTGGGGCAGTGAAGGTGAAGCCCCGCAAAAGAAGCGCGCCCCTCCTGCAAGGACGGTTTCGCCGGTCAGCCGGCGTCCGGTAAGGCAGCATTCCGCGTGATGACCCTCAGCTTCGCCCGTTTGGCGCAATCCGATCTGGTGCGCTTGCGGGAGTTCATCGCCAAACACAGCGAAGTGTCAGCAGACCGCATCGCCAAGGAATTGCTCAAGGGCATCATGCTGTTAACTAAACAGCCCCGTCTTGGCAAAAGAGTGTCGAAGGGAGCCGGCGACGATGCGCCGGATGAGATTCGCGACCGGATGGTCGGCAACTACGTAGTACGGTATCTGATCGCCGATAGGCGGGTAATTGTTTTGAGGGTTTGGCATCAGCGCGAGAATTGGCCCAATTGATTGACTCGGCGCGAGGCGCGAGCGAATCCACCATATGCCGTCAACAGTGCGGCGCAAAGATTGCGCTAGCCTCGGCTTATATAAATGTTTGCGAAGTCTTTTACCGCCACGCGCAGTCGCCCCCCAATCTTGAGGTTGCCCTGGATCCAGTTCCGCAATCCCACACCACCCATGATGCGTGGCGCGTAGGTCGCATTCACTGCGCGATTTACCTTGCCCTGAACTGAACCCGCAGCGCCGGGAAGATAAATGGCAATCGCAGCGTCATGGTCTGCGAAGTAACGCGCAAAATCGACGGGCACATTGAAAAAGCCTTGGCAAAAATAGGTTGGGCCAATCACGACCGAAAAATATGGGCCTTGTGCTGCCGGTGCTGCATCATTTGCGTTAGTTGCCTTGTTCCCCGGTTGGACATCGTTCGTCGATTGCGTTGCAGATAAATCAGGGGTCTTCAACGATCCTGCTTTTTCTAGCTTGCCCTTGTCTTCGCCACCATTCCAGGCCGGTTTTAGTTGAGCAATGATGTCATCCTCGAGAGCTGCTGCGGGATTGACAATAAAGCGCCCAACACGCTGCAAGCGCTGGTCGGAATAGCCAAAGATTTCTACCTCACTTGACGACAAAAGCGCATCAAGAATGTTGCCGCGCACCTTGATATTTGTGCTTTGAGAGTCGCCAGGTTTCAGGTAGCCGTAGAGCCGTTGCCGTAGCGCCCGTGCTGTCTTACCGACGTACCGCACTTCCCCGGCAACGACAAACGCATACAACGTGGGTACGGCTTCTGACATTTCGTTCAAATTTAATGCGAGCCCAGACTCTGAAACGCGCCATGAGCCGATTTGTCGAAAGCCAATCTCAATCAGCGAATTCAAGCCCGGTTCTTGATGCGCTCGATCAATCACGCTTTGCCCTTGCCATGCGAAGTCGGCAGCTTCGCAAGCTCTTTCACCCGCGCCGCATTCGGCGCAAACCCCAGCCCCGGCGTTTCCGGCAGTGTGAGCCAGCCATCCTGCGGCACCGGCAGGTCATCAAAAATCTGTTCGAGCAACTTGACTGCCACGTAGTGATACTCGACCAGTCCCCCGTTGCTCACACCGGCATGCAGGTGCATGTTGTGAAAGGGCCAGGCGCCGCCGTTGTCGATCGGCACGTTGAAGGCTTGTGCCATGCCGGCGATTTTGAGCACTTGCGAGTAGCCACCGGAGATGGCGACATTCGGTTGCAGCACGTCGGCGGCCTGATGAATCAGCAGGTCACGAAAGCGGAACGCGAGGCCTTCGTTTTGCCCCGCAGCGAGGGGAATCGAGGTGCGGCGGCGCAACTCGGCCATG
>JANNCZ010000801.1:0-4238 GCA_031387185.1 Burkholderiales bacterium | reverse complement strand
GCCGGTCTTCATGCCGAAGCCGCCGCCGACATCACCGACCACCACGCGCACTTTTTCTTTGGGAATGCCCAACACCATGTCGCACAGGTTGTCGCGCATGGTCGAGGGCATTTGCGTGCTCATGCGGATGGTGAGGCGGCCGCTGCCGTTCAACGCGGCGGCATCGTATCCGGCCAGCACGCTGCGCGGCTCCATCGTCACAGCAGCGACGCGCTGGTTGATGATGTCGAGTGCCACGACGTGTTTCGCGGCAACGAAGGCAGCGGCGGCCTTGGCGGCGTCACCGTGTTTCATTTCGGCGGCGATATTGGCGGGCGCAACGGCGTCGAGTAAGGCGGCATCCTTGGCCAACGCGGCAGCGATGGTCGGCAGCGTGGGCAATTCCTCCCAGTCCACCACAATCGCTTCCGTGGCGGTGCGTGCGGCCTCGACCGAAGTCGCGACCACCGCAGCCACGGTTTCGCCTGCAAAGCGCGCGATCTCGTGCGCCAACGGATGGCGGCCCGGATTGGCACCGGTCTCACCACCGAGGCGTTTGGGCAGAGGGCAACCAGGCAAAGGCTTGACGCCTGCGGCAACTAGTTCGGCACCAGTGACCACCAGCAACACGCCTGGCATCGCGCGGGCGGCGGCGGTGTCGATGGAAAGGATCTTCGCGTGCGGATAGGGTGAGCGCAAAAACGCGAGATGGGCCTGGTTCTCCAGCGTGACATCGTCGGTGAAGCAACCGGTACCGGAGACCAGGGCTTGGTCTTCCATGCGGTTGACGGATTGGCCACTGCCGAAGCGCGCGAAATCTGAACTCATGATGGTGTTCTGCAAAAGGGGATGAAAGGGGGTGAAGGCGAGAACGTATCACACCCGTGTGAGGCGGCGTGAGCGGCGCTCACGCCATTGACGCCGCGGTGACGTCAGTACGTGACGTCAATACTTCACGGTGCAGCCGTAGGGCGTCGTACTCGCCGTAGAGACGGCCTTGCCGGCCAGCGCTTCGTTGAGCGCCACGCGCACGTAGTTCTTCGACGTCTTCACATCGGCCGGATTGGCCGAGCGTTTGTCGTCGATCGCGCCGGCGTAAACGAATTTGCCCTCGGGGTTGACGATGTACATGTGCGGCGTGGTGCGTGCGTCGTAAGCGCGACCGGTTTTGCCGTCTTCATCCATCAGGGTCGCGCGTGGCGCGGCGTCCTTCTCCTTCATCCAGCCTTGCAGCGCGGCCGGCTTCAAGTAGTCCTGATGTGAGGGCTTGGTAGAGTTGACGGCTAGCCACACAACGTTCTTGCCGCCAAATTCTTTTTGCAGCGCCTGCATGTTGTTGCTGTCGTAGTGCTTCTGCACATAGGGGCAGCCGGGGTTGACCCATTCGAGCACCACCCATTTACCCTTGTGATCGGAGAGCTTGGCGAGTTTGCCGTCGGTGCCGGTGAGGGTGAAGTCAGGTGCGCTCTGGCCGGGGTTTGCGGCGAGTGCGGCGCCTGTAAGCACTGACGCAGCAAAACCCAATGCAATGATCAGAGTGCGCAACATGATGATCTCCTTGACGGACAACGAGGCGTTAACGAAATGACGGGGAGGAAGAAACGGGAGTGAATTGGGTGAGTCGATTGGGTGCGTAACTCGGGTGCGTAACTCGGGTGCGTGTGTGCGGCATGCTCACAATGATTTGAGTGCATCAAGGACGATACGCTCGGAAAGTAGTTCAGGCAGTAGTACCGGCGGCTTGCCCGGCGCATACAACGCATAGACCGGCACGCCGCTGCGACCGAACTCCGCCAGTGCTGCGGTGATGGCCGGGTCACGCCGGGTCCAGTCGGCGCGCATCAGCGCGAGCGGCTTGGCGCGGAAGGCGTCGCGCACGGCGCGGGTTTCCAGCACCACCTTCTTGTTCACCTGGCAGGTCACGCACCATGCAGCCGTGAAGTCGACAAACACCGCGCGCCCGGCAGCGTTGTGCTCGGCGATGCGGGCTTTGGAATACGCGTCCCAGACTACGCTGCCATCGGATGTCTTGGCAGCGCCTGACGTGGCGCTGGACGGCGTACCCGCCGCCGCGCTCGGTGCCGTACCCACCACCGAGCCCGGCGCACCCGCCTGGGCAGCATTCACATCAGCAGCATCCGCCAGAACCGTTGGTACAAGCGGGTTGGCAAGCATCAGTGCCGCAAGAATGGCTGCCAGAGCGGCTACGCGGCCGATGGCATGTTGCGTTTTGCCAAGCAGCCACACCGCGAATGCCAGCACCACCAGCGCGCTGCCGAACCATACCAGGCCATCGACGCCCACCTGCACCAGCAGCACCCACGCCAGCCACACCACGGTGGCGTACATCGGAAACGCCATCACCTGCTTGAAGGTGACGAGCCACGCGCCGGGTTTGGGCAAGCGCTTCAACCACGCCGGGAAAAACGACAGCAGCACATAGGGCAGCGCCATGCCTGCGCCCATCATCGCAAACACCACGAGCGCCGCTGCCGCGCTTTGCGTCAATGCAAAGCCCAGTGCCGCGCCCATGAACGGCGCCGTGCAGGGCGAGGCGATCAATGCCGCGAGCACGCCTGAGAAGAAGGCATCCGCCACCGGATGCTTCAGCGTCGCGCCAGCCAGACCTCCCGGCACCAGGTTGCCGAACTCGAATACGCCCGAGAGGTTCAGGCCGATCACGAAGAACAACAGCGCAAGCAATGTGACCACCAGCGGCGACTGCAGCTGAAAGCCCCAGCCCACCGCTTCGCCCGCTGCGCGCAGACCGAGCAGTACGGCGGCGAGGGCAACGAAGCTGATGACTACGCCTGCGGCAAATGCGATGCCATGCGCGCGCATTGCACTGCGCCCAGCGTCACCACGATCACCTTTGGCAAATGACAATATCTTGAGCGACAAGACCGGAAACACGCAGGGCATCAGATTGAGAATCACGCCGCCGATGAACGCGAACAACAGGGCCAGACCAAACGACAACGTATCGGTCTCGCTGGGTACAGGCTTTGCTGCCGCCGCCGCCGCCGCAGCAGCATCGGGCGCGACCCACTTGCCCGGCACCAACTTGCCGCTCATCGGTGCCTCAAACGACACTGGCCGCGCGTCATTGCCAGTGCCCAGACCGGCAATCACACCCGCAATGCGCGGCTCGCTCGCCACCAGTTGATTGATGACCGGGACGCTGATCACGAGGCCTTCTGCCGTTTCGCGCACGGTCTGCGGTGCGGCGTGTTCGACCAGGCCTTCAATGGTGGGGAACAGGTAGATGCGCTTGAGCGCGGCTTGTGCATCGCCCGCCGCCGAAGCTTGCGGCACGCGCACGCCGGGCAGTGTGATCTCGATCATGCCGTCGTTGGTCGCAGCGCGCGCGCCATTCAACGCACGGGGCGGTGTCGTGGCCAGAGCGCGCTCAAACAGCGCTGCCCATTTCGCCTCGGGCGCAGGGTTGCCCTGCACCACCGGCAGCGTGATTTCCAGATCCGCGCCGCCCGGCAGGCAGACGTCTTTGCACACCAGCCAGTCGGCGCGTGCCGCGAGGCGCGCATTCTGGCCTTGCATGCTCAGCAGCGCGTCTTTGGGTGCGCTGATCTCGACCGGCAGCACAATTTCATTCTCGAAGCCGTAATTCATCAGCGGCGGAATTGGCAAACGCTGCGGCAGCGGCCATTGAATCGGCCCAGCCTTGAAACCTGCCGGCAGCTTCCACTGAATCGTTGTCGGCATGCCCGAGTCGCCGGGGTTTTGCCAGTAGGTGTGCCAGTGCGCGTCCATCTTCAGGCGCAGGCCGAGCAGCACTTTGCCGCCGGGTTCGATGGCCGAAGTGCGCGCGATGAGCTCGGACTCGACGTAATCGGTGCGTACGGATTTGGCCTGCGCCAGCGTAACGGCAGCGAGCAGCAAGGCCGGCAGCAAGAGAGTAGAAAAGCGCAGCATGAGAAGACGAATTATGAACCTTCAGGGAGTGAGGCCCGCACGGCAAGCGGTCGTGACGGGTGCGTACCAGCAGCGAATACGCGGGACGAGAACGCGGGACAAAAAAAGGGTGCGCGCGAAAGGTGAGCGAGCACCGCAGGCCGCACGAACCCGGTTGGAGCGCCGCGCTGCGGCAAGGTTCCTGCGTTGTGCGCTTCCTTGCCATAATGCGTCATGAGCGGGACCGATCCCTCAGCGAACACCTCCGTTGCGCCAGCCGATCCGGTTGATTTGCTGGTTATCGGCGGCGGTATCAACGGTTGCGGCATCGCGCGCGATGCTGCCGG